>CANQRR010000008.1 GCA_947626285.1 uncultured Lachnospiraceae bacterium | reverse complement strand
CACAGTCGGGGTGTACCGGCTGGTGATGAAAACAGGGTCGGATAATTTCCGCCAGTCCGCGGTCCAGGACATAATCGTGATGCTGACGGAGGAGAAGACGGATGTGGTGGTCTACGAGCCGACGCTCTCCGCGGACAACTTTATGGGGTGCAGGGTAATCCGGGACCTTGATGAATTTGCCGCCATGAGCGACCTGATCCTGGCCAACCGGCAGACAGCCGAGCTGGAGCCCTACAAGGATAAGGTCTACAGCCGGGATCTCTTTTCGGTGGATTGAGCCCCGTTATTTCAAAATCGCTTGATAAAATGAAATAAAGCGGGTATAATAGAACCAGTATTTCAAGTTTTGTCGGGAAGGAATCTGGATTCTATGAACAACCGCGCCGGTTATTATAAATCGAATTTATCGGGGGAAATGGCGTATCTGTCGTTTGTCCCGAGTCCTCTTCCGCCCAATCCCCCGATTGAGATGAGCGAGGATATTGTCAACCTGCTCATCAAAGCCAATTCTCAGCTTGCTGTCCTGGAACGTGCTGCCATGCACATTCCGAATGTAGACCTGTTTGTGTCTATGTATGTTCGTAAGGAGGCGCTTATGTCCTCGCAGATTGAGGGCATGCAGGCGACACTCGAGGATATTCTTGATCCGTTGATTGAGACAAATGCCAACCGCGATGTCGCTGATGTCGTCAATTATATCAAGGCTGCTGAGTTTGCAGTGAAACGTCTGCGGGAGCTCCCTCTGTGCAACCGTCTGATCAAAGAGACTCACGCGGTCCTCATGTCCGGTGTCCGCGGGCAGGAAAAGAATCCGGGTGAGTTTCGACGTTCCCAGAACTGGATCGGCGGTCAGGGCAGCACGCTTAAAAATGCCAGATATATACCGCCGTCCCCAGAGGATATGATGGATGCGATGTCCGACCTCGAAAAATATATGAATATGGACGACGGATTGGATGTACTGATTCGTGCGGCTCTTATCCATTATCAATTTGAGAGCATACATCCTTTCCCCGACGGAAATGGGCGTGTCGGCAGACTGCTGATCACATTATTTCTGATGGAGAAAAAAGTCCTCACGACCCCTGCCTTGTATATTTCTTATTTTCTGAAAAAGAACCGGGTGGAATACTACGATCGTATGACGGAGGTTCGGAATAGAGGAAATTATGAGCAGTGGGTGAAATTTTTTCTGCAGGCTCTTTGGGAATCTGCGAAAGACGCGACCGATACGATTGATGAACTGGCTGCTTTGCATGACAAAAATACAGCGTTGATTTCTCAAATGGGGCGTGCCGCCAAAAACGCAAGGCTTGTGTTTGGCTATCTGGAGGCAAATCCTATAATTGAGATCAAAAAAACGGCGGCGGCGCTGAATATTACTTTCAATACAGTCTCAAGTGCGGTCGATCGGCTTATCGATGCAGGGATATTGATTCAAACGACAAATGCAAACAGAAACCGTACATTCGCGTATGATGCCTACCTCGGTATTTTGCGCAAGGGTACTTGAATCGCTTTCCTGCCCCTCAGACGGTGGATTGAGCCCTGCTAAATTTAGATTGTGCTCTTTGGGAATATCCTGTATAATATATCCGGTGTGGAACGATTCGGCTGGCAAACCTGCTGGGTCTTGACTGCGCCCTGACAGAAAGAGGTGGCGGATGAGGATATTTGAATGTAAACTGCAGCATTTGCTTTTCATTTCTTGTATTCTTCTTTTCATTTTAGCGGAGGAAAATGCGATGGCAAAGACAAATTATGTGCCCAATGAAGACAGGATCCTCTCTCTTGCGCCGGGGGATATCGTGGACGCAGAGCAGGTGACGGGCCGGGAGGAGTCCTATTTTGCAATGTATCCGATCGCGGAGGGCGACGCGGTCTATGAGCGGATCAACGGAAAGTCTTACCGGGAGAACGACGACATCGGTCTTGACGATCTGCGCTATCTGAAGCTTCTGCATTACAATTTTGATCACGAGATCCAGGTCGGGGAACTGATCGTGAACGCGGATGTGGCGGAGGATGTGCTGGCGATCTTTCGGGAGCTGTTTGACGCGGAATATGAGATTGAATCCATGTATCTGGTGGACAACTACTGGACGGGCGACGGCATTGAAAGCGACGAGGCCTCCATCGAGGTGAACAATTCCTCCGCGTTCAATTACCGTGAGATTACGGGCGGCGGAAAGCTGTCGAACCACGCGCTCGGCCGCGCGATCGACATCAATCCTCAGCAGAACCCGTATGTGCTGTACCGCGACGGGGCGTGGACCTGGGAACATGAGAACGCGACGCCGTACATCGACCGCGACAGCGGTGAGAATCATATGATCGCTGCCGGGGACATCTGTTATAATACTTTCATCAAATACGGTTTCAGCTGGGGCGGAGAGTGGGAGAACCCTCTGGATTACCAGCATTTTGACAAGGAGTAAAACGAATTTGAGCTATGAAATATCCGCAGCCCGGATCGTCTGGAGAGGCAGACAACGGGCTGTTTTTTTGTTCTATCAGATTTCCGCCTGACATATATTTAGGTAGTATATCTGTTCAGTACAGGTCAAAGCGCTTGCTGTCTGTACTGTATAACATGATGCAGGGGGTCTGTCATGGAAAAATTTGACTTGTACAAGGATATTCAGATGAGGACAGGCGGCGAGATCTACGTCGGTGTTGTAGGCCCTGTGCGGACAGGGAAATCCACGTTTGTGAGAAAGTTCGTAGAGCAGCTGGTTCTCCCGGAGCTTGCAGAACAGGAGCGGGCAAGGGCGCAGGACGAGATGCCCGCGAGCGCTTCCGGAAAAACGGTGACTACGGTGGAACCAAAATTTATTCCGCGGGAGGCCGCCCGGATCAACGTCGGGGATGATACGACGATGCGGGTGCGGCTCGTGGACTGCGTCGGATTTCTCGTGCCGGGCGCGGAGGGGACGGAGGAAGACGGAGCTGTCCGCATGGTGAGAACGCCCTGGCAGGAACAGCAGGTGCCGTTTTCGGAGGCGGCGCGGATGGGCACGCAGAAGGTGATTGCGGATCACGCGACCGTCGGGATCGTGCTGACGACAGACGGAAGCTTTGGCGAGATTCCGCGGGAAAACTTTCTGGATGCAGAGAAGGAGGCGATCACGCAGCTTCAGCAGATCGGAAAGCCGTTTCTGGTCGTCGTGAATTCCGCAAAACCGTATAGTGAGGACGCAAAAAACACAGAAAACTACATAGAGAACAATTACCACGCGAACTGTCTGGTTTTAAATTGCGAACAGATCGGGCCGAACGAGATTCAGAGGGTGTTTGAACAGTTTCTGTACGAGTTTCCGCTTACCCGCGTCGTCTTTCAGATCCCGAAATGGATGGAGACGCTGGAGAACACACACTGGCTTAAACAGGATCTCTTCCGCGCGGTGCAGAAGTCAATGCAGGGACTTCGCACGATCCGCGACATTTACAGGGATGAATTCGGACCGGAGAGCAAGTACATAAAAAAGACCAAGGTCGAGCATGTAGAGCTTGCGAACGGAAATGCGGAGGTTTCGGTCGTCATGCAGGATCCTCTGTATTACGAGATCCTGAGCGAGATGACCGGAGCGGATATCCGCAGTGAGTATCAACTGATCTCGATCGTCCGGGAGATGGCGAAACTCAAAAAGGAGTATGAAGCGGTGGCGACAGCGATGGCCTCCGTCCGGCAGACGGGGTACGGGATCGTCACGCCGCAGCGCGAAGAGATCCGGATCGAGGAGCCGGTGGTCATCCGCCAGGGAAACAAATACGGCGTGAGGATACGTGCGACCTCCCCGTCCATCCACCTGATCCGGGCGGAGATCGAGACGGAGATCGCGCCTATCGTCGGCAACGAGAGCCAGGCGCAGGATCTGATCACGTACATGCAGCAGAATGAGGCGGCGGAGGAGGGTGCGTGGAATACGCTGATCTTCGGGAAATCGATCGAACAGATGGTGGAGGAGGGCATTCGTGCGAAGCTCTCCGCGATCGGGGAGGAGAGTCAGCAGAGGCTGCAGGATACGATGCGCCGCATTGTCAATGAGTCCAGAGGAAAGCTGGTATGTATCATCATATAATGACCGATTTCGGCAAAAAAAGGCAGCAGATTTTTCCTGTTTATGGAAGAGCCTGTTGCTTTTTGCGTTCGGTTTTGTTTGACAAACAGAAAAATGTGTCATATAATATGAAATAATTGTTACGAGAATGTTATGAGATTGTTGAATTGCAAAGGGGATAAAGTATGTCGATACGGAACAGAAAAAGAGGAAAACTCCTGCTTGCGGGCATATTAGTTCTTACGTTATTCTTTGGTCTCACGGTGCAGGCGCAGGCTGCGAAGGTGAAGGAGTATTACACGGATTCCGCGGGAAACCGCCTGACAGGAAAACAGAAGATCGGGTCGCAGTGGTATTACTATTCCCCAAAGACCGGAAAGCTGGTAAAGAACCGCTGGGTCAAGATTGAGGGACGTTACTATTATTTTGGTGCGGATGGCGCCATGCAGAGGAAAAAATGGCTGTCGAATTATACCTATTATGTCAACTCAAAGGGCTGCCGGCTGACAAACTGTTGGAAGGGCGCGCGCTACCTTGGCAAAAACGGGAAGGCATATACGGGGCTTCACAAGATTGAGGGAGACTATTATTATTTTAATCCGAAGACAAAGGAGAAAGTCGTAAATACGAGCGTCACGGTCAAAGGGAAGCGCTGGCAGTTCGACAGCGACGGCGTAGGCACGAAATCAAACCTTCAGGCGCCGGGGGCGGGCGTGAACCTGCAGCCGGAGTATTACACGCATCCGGTGGTGGACGACGAGACACTGCTTTCCTACATCATCTACTGCGAGGCGGGCAATCAGCCCTACGAGGGGATGCTTGGGGTCGGCTATGTGGTCATGAACCGCGTCTTTAGTAAGCAGTTCCGCGCCTCGACCGTGCGCGAGGTGGTGTACGAAAAGAGTCAGTTCTCACCGACCTGGAACGGTTCGCTGGCAAAGGTCTACAGCGATCCTTCGCTGGTGAATGCGGACTGCAAGCGGGCGGCGGCGTATGTGATCAAGTACAGGAACCGCTTCGCAAAGGGGAAAACGATCTACCTGAGACTAAACGGACAGAAGCTTACCTTCCCGTATCTGTATTTTGCCGGTGCGTCGTATGCGAGCGGCCTCACAGTCGGCGATCACGTTTTTTACAAATAAGAGAGAAAAGGATGAAATCGAACGTATGGTTGATTTTATCCTTTTTTTATGGTAAAATGCAGACGGTGATCGTATGAAAAAGGCAGATGTGGTTCTGGGCGTTGCCGTACTTGTTTTTTGTGCTGTCTGGCTGGGGATCCGGCTTGCTTCGCAGAGAGAAGGCGCATATGCGCTGGTGAAGCTGGACGGACAGGTATATGGACGCTATGCGCTTGACGAGGATCAGGAGATCGACATTGGCTCCGGGAACCATATCGCGATCGAGGATGGCACGGTTCGAATGGCGGACGCCGACTGTCCGGATCGGATCTGTGTCCGCCAGGGAAGGATATCCGCGGAGGGCGCGCTGATCACCTGTATGCCGAACCGCGTTACCGTGCAGGTACAGGGAAGCGCCGGGGAGGATGAGGGCGCGCCGGATGCGATTGCTTATTAAGAAATTACGGAGGAAGGATATGATTGCCTATCTGAGAGGGAACGTAGCCTCGGTCACGCAGACGCGCGTGGTGCTTGAGGTGAACGGCGTGGGATACCAGGTGTTCATCACATCGCGTGACGCGCAGCAGATGCCGGGACGCGGCAGCGAGATTCAGATCTATACCTATCTGAGCGTCCGGGAGGACGCGATGCAGCTGTTCGGATTTTTGGATGAGGATGATCTGGAAATGTACAAGCTGCTTCTGACCGTGAGCGGGGTCGGGCCGAAGGCCGGGCTTGGCATCCTGTCCGTTTTGACGGCGGACGAGCTTCGCTTTGCCGTGCTGGCGGACGATGCGAGGACGATCTCCCAGGCGCCCGGGATCGGCGGGAAGACGGCGAAGAAGCTGATCCTGGAGCTGAAGGACAAGCTCAGCCTGGAGGACGCGTTCGAGAAAAAGCTGGCGCACAGCGAGGCGGTCGCAGGGACGGAGGCAGACGATGCAAAGTCCGAGGCCGTGCAGGCGCTGGCGGCGCTTGGATATTCGGGAAGCGAGGCACTGCGGGCGGTGCGCAGCGTGGAAGTCACGGACGACATGGACACGGAGGCGATCCTGAAGCTGGCGCTTCGGACGCTCTCGTCGATGTGAGACTTCGCCGGAGGATTGGTACATACAGCTTTCCTACGGGACGCGCAAAGCGTCGCGGGGGAAAATGCAAGGGTCTGCGGATATTGCCGCGGACATAGACTGGCGCATGATGGGGAGATAAAATGGCGAAGAGGATCATAACGACAGATACGACGGAGGAGGACATCCGGCTGGAGCCGGGGCTTCGTCCACAGCAGTTAAGCGAATACATTGGGCAGGAGAAGGCAAAGGATACGCTGAGGATCTTTATCGAGGCGGCGAAACAGCGCCAGGACGCGCTGGATCATGTGCTCTTTTACGGACCTCCGGGACTTGGCAAGACGACGCTGGCCTGCATCATCGCGAACGAGATGGATGTGAATATCAAGATCACCTCCGGACCGGCGATCGAGAAGCCGGGCGAGATGGCGGCGATCCTGAACAATCTCCAGGAGGGCGATGTCCTGTTCATCGATGAGATTCATCGTTTGAACCGCCAAGTGGAAGAGGTACTGTATCCGGCGATGGAGGATTTCGCGATCGATATCATGATCGGCAAGGGAGCGGCGGCACGTTCGATCCGTCTCGACCTTCCGCGCTTTACCCTGATCGGGGCGACGACAAGAGCCGGGATGCTCTCCGCTCCGCTGCGGGACCGTTTTGGGGTGGTGAATCACCTGGAGTATTATTCGGAGAAGGAGCTGCAGACGATCGTGCTTCGCTCGGCGAAGGTGCTGGGCGTGGAGATCGACAACCGTGGCGCGCTGGAGATCGCGCGTCGCTCACGCGGGACGCCAAGGCTGGCGAACCGTATGCTCAAGCGTGTTCGCGACTATGCGCAGGTACGCTATGACGGGAAGATCACCTCCGATGTAGCGGCCGAAGCCCTGGATCTGTTGGAGGTGGACCGTTATGGGCTGGACCGCATCGACCGTGCGATCCTTGAACTGATGATCGATAAATTTGCAGGCGGTCCGGTCGGGCTGGACACGCTCTCCGCCGCGATCGGCGAGGATTCCGGTACGATCGAAGACGTCTATGAGCCGTATCTTCTGAAGAACGGTTTTCTGAACCGGACGCCGAAGGGGCGTGTGGTGACGGATTTTGCATACCGGCACCTGGGAAAGACGCGCGGGGAAGAATGAGCGGAAACAGTTGTTTTTTTCTGAAATTTGCTTATAATGGTTTTAAGACAAAGGAAAGGAAGGCTGTCCATGTCATCCAAGATCAAAACACAAGTGATAATCGCCGGGAAGATCTATACGCTCAGCGGGTATGAAAGCGAGGAATATCTGCAGCGCGTCGCCACCTACCTGAACGGACGGATCGCCGAGTGCCGGAGCCTTGATGGGTATCAGAGAATGTCGCCGGAGCTCAAGGGCATTCTTCTGGATCTGAACGTTGCGGACGACTATTTCAAGACGAAGAAGAAGGTGGAGGAGCTGGAGCAGGAGCTTTCCGAGAAGGATAAAGAGCTTTATGAGCTCAAGCATGAGTTGATCACGGCACAGATCAAACTCGAGAATGCCGGGAAGGACGCCGCCGCGCTGGAGGAGAAGAACGCGAGGCTGGAGAAAGAAAATATCCAGATGGAGACAAAGCTTCAGCATCAGAAGCCAAGACAGTGAAGATCCGCGAGCGAGAAAACCACAGGCTTTTCTCGCTCGGCACGGTTTAGAGAGCCTGTGATATCGGGGAGGTCTTATGTGGGAACTGCTTGCGCCTGCCGGTTCATATGAAAGCATAATTGCCGCGGTGAACGCGGGCGCGGATGCCGTGTATGTGGGCGGACGCATGTTCGGGGCGCGCGCATACGCGGATAATCCGGACGAGGAGCAGCTGATCCGGGGACTGGAATACTGTCATCTGCACGGACGAAAGCTTTATCTGACCGTGAACACGCTGCTCAAAGAGCGGGAACTGGAGACGATGCTTGGATCGTACCTGCTGCCGTACTATGAGAACGGACTCGACGGGCTGATCGTCCAGGATCTCGGCGTGCTGCGCTTTGTGCAGGAGCATTTCCTGGATCTGCCGATTCACGCGAGTACTCAGATGACGGTCACGGGACCGGAGGGGGCACGGCTTTTGAGGGACGAAGGAGTATCCCGCGTCGTTGTGGCGCGGGAGCTGTCTCTCGATGAGATCCGGAAGATCATAGAAGAGACCGGCGTCGAGGTGGAGGCGTTCATCCACGGCGCTATGTGCTATTCCTATTCGGGACAATGCCTGTTCAGCAGTCTTCTGGGCGGAAGGAGCGGTAATCGCGGACGCTGTGCCCAGCCGTGCAGGCTTCCGTATCAGGTACAGGGGATGTCGGGCGGTCCCGCATGCTATCTTTCCATGAAAGACATGTGTACGCTCGATCTTTTGCCGGAGCTTCTGGATGCGGGGATTGCGTCGCTGAAAATTGAGGGACGGATGAAACGTCCGGAATATACGGCAGGCGTCGTGAGCGTTTACCGGAAATATATGGATCGGTACAGGAAGACAGGAAGAGCGGGCTACCGCGTGGATCAGGCGGACCGTGAGATGCTGCTGGAGCTTTTCGACCGCGGCGGGTTTTCCGAAGGCTATTATCATACGCATAACGGAAAAGCGATGATCGCCCTGCACCGTCCGGAGCGCGTGGGTGCGGATGCGCTTCAGCAGCGCATGCGGGAATGTTTCGTCGACAGCCGGATCAGAGAGAAGGTCACAGGAGAGCTACTCATCCAGGCGAATGCGCCTGTCGTCCTTCGGCTGGAGTGCCGTGGGATCCGGGTGGAGTGCACGCGGGAGATCGCGCAGAGCGCGCAGAGCCGTCCCGCGGATGAGGCGTCTGTGCGCCGCCAGATGGAGAAGACCGGCAATACGCCGTTTGTGTTTGAACGTCTGTCGATTTCTCTGGCGGACGGTCTGTTCATCCCGGTCGGCGGCTTGAACGCGCTGAGAAGAGACGGACTTGAAAAACTGGAGCAGGCGATCCTGTCGCAAGGGTATAGGAATGCTCCAGAGCGTGAGAAAGAAGACTCTGAATACAGCGGTGTTGGGCATGTCGTGCTGTCCGGAAAGGGCCGACGCGAAGCCGGCGCTGCGCGCAGACCCCGCAGAAATGTGCTTGTGACGACGAAAGAACAGTTTGCGGCCTTGCTGGAGAGCAGCTTTCCTTGGGTGGACAGCGTATATCTGGACAGCCTGCTGTTCGCGGAACCGAGGATCGGGGAAATGCTTGCGCAGGGGAGAGAAAAGGGCTGGAGCTGTTTTCTGAACGCTCCGGCAGTTTTCAGAGAACGCGAGCGAGCGTTCTTTTCCGGGCAGGCGATGCAAAATCTGATGTGCGCGCTGGACGGGTTTTTGCTGCACACAGTCGACGAGCTTTCCTTTTTCCGGGATTTTATCCGGAAACATGGTCTCACGGCGACGCTTGCGGCGGACGATAATCTCTATGCGTACAACCGCCGGGCGGCCGGGTTTTTGCGTGAGCAGGGCGTGACGCGCTTCACGCTCCCGGCGGAACTCAATTTCCGGGAGCTTGCAGGGCTTGGCGCCAAGGATACGGAGCTTACGGTCTATGGCTATCAGGCGCTGATGCAGTCTGCGCAGTGTGTGGTGAAAAATACGTCGGGCTGCGCGAAGGCTTCGGGGGTCACATATCTGACCGATCGGAAAAACGCCCGCTTCCCGGTGCTGAACCGCTGTCTGTTCTGCTATAATACGATCTATAACAGCGTCCCGCTGGTGCTGTACGGCTGCCGGGAAGAGCTTGCCCGGCTGGCGCCGGAGTATCTCAGGCTGTCCTTCACTGTGGAGTCGGGGGAAGAGACCAGGCGTGTCCTGCGGCAGTGCGAACAGATCCTTTCCGGGAAAGAGGACGCGGGTCTTCTTACAAACGTAGGGACGCGTGGACACTTCAAAAGGGGAGTGGAGTAGGTATGATGAATCTGATCATCCAGGTTTCCAAATATCTGATCATACTTTTGATGGCATTGTATACGCTGCAGTGTTTTACGGTTTTCCGTCTCCGGGATGAGGAGGCGAAAAGCTATCTGTTCATGCGCCAGAACATGCTGATGTTTTTTATGCACTTTGTGGCGTTCATGGTGCTGTATCTGGAGCTGTCGGAGACGACGATCCTTCTGTTTTACGGGGCTCAGGTGCTGTACCTTGCGGCTGTGCTCGTCCTGTTCGGCAATCTGTACCGGAGGGGATCGCGGCTTCTGATCAACAATATGTGCATGCTGACCTGCGTCGGTTTTATCATGATCACGCGCCTCTCCTATGATCAGAGCGTCAAGCAGTTCAAGATCGCGGTGATCTCGTCGGTCGTGGCGCTGCTGATCCCGGTGCTCATACGGAAGCTTCGCCTTATCACGCGGATGTACTGGGCGTATACCCTGCTCGGCATCGGTATGCTTGGCCTGGTCGCGATCGCGGCGCGCGTGACCTACGGCGCAAAGCTTTCCTTTGACATTGGCGGAATCTCTTTCCAGCCGTCGGAGTTTGTCAAGATCATCTTTGTCTTCGCGATCGCCGGTCTGCTCACGCATGCGCGGGACTTTCGGCGCATTGTGATCGCCACGGCACTGGCGGCGGTCCACGTGCTAATCCTTGTGATCTCCAGGGATCTCGGGAGCGCTCTGATCTTTTTTGTCACCTATCTCGTGATGCTGTTTGTGGCGACGCGGAACCCGTTCTATGTGCTGGCCGGGGTGCTTTCAGGCTCCCTTGCGGCCGTGGGCGCGTATTTCCTGTTCAGCCATGTGCGCGTGCGCGTGGAGGCGTGGCGGGATCCGTTCAAGGATTATCAGGGGGACGGCTATCAGATCGGGCAGTCGCTCTTTGCGATCAGCGCCGGGAGCTGGTTCGGCACCGGACTGTGTCAGGGCTCGCCAGGTGCGATCCCCTGGGCGGCGCAGGATATGATGTTCTCCGCGATCTGCGAAGAGCTTGGGAGCATTTTCGGGATCTGCCTGATCCTGGTATGCATGAGCTGCTTTATCATGTTCGTCAACATTGCGATGCAGCTGACGAACCGCTATTACAGGCTCGTGGCGGTCGGGCTTGGGACGACTTACGCGGTGCAGACCTTCCTCACCGTGGGCGGAGGGATCAAGTTGATCCCGCTGACCGGCGTGACGCTGCCGCTTGTGAGCTACGGAGGCAGTTCGATGCTGAGCACTCTGATCATGTTTGCGATCGTGCAGGGGCTGTATATGCTCCAGAGAGACGAGGAATACAAGGCCGAGCTGAAGAAGCAGCAGGAACAGCCGCACTACGAACCTTATTATGAGAACGGCGCGCAGACGCCATACTATGGGAACGGAGCTTATAACGCAGAGCAGGAGGATTATTATGAAGAAGACGGATACTACGGACAGAACGGGTACGTCGGACCGCGCTACGAATACTACGCGGACGACGAGCCGGACTTCCCGCAGGAACCGTACCGGGAAGAATACGACGAACGCCCGCCGCGCAGATAAGATACCGGTCCGCGTGAAGGAGATCTCCTTTGAACAGGAGCCGGAGCCGGTCGCCGGAACCGCGCGCAACACGGAGTTGGGCATTGTCACCTACACTTTCGTTTTTCTCTTTCTGATCATGATCGGATATCTGGTCTATCTCAACGCGTGGAAGGCGAAGGAGCTGAATTCCAGCGCCTACAACACGAAAGATATCGCGAATATGGACAAGTATATCCGGGGGTCGATCCTCTCCGCGGACGGGAGCGTGCTGGCGCAGACCGATGTGACGGAGGATGGGGAGGAAGTGCGCGTCTACCCGTTCGCGAACAAGTTCGCGCATGTGATCGGTTACTCGACGAACGGACAGTCCGGGCTGGAGGCAGCGTGCAACAAAGAGCTGCTCTCTTCGCATGTCCCATCGCTCTCCAGACTTCAGGAAGAGGATGAGGACGCCAAGCTTCCGGGGGATTCGGTCGTGGTGACGCTGAACGCAAATCTGCAGAGCGTGGCGTACGACGCGCTTGGCTCCTACAACGGGGCGGTCGTCGCGCTGGAGCCGGATACCGGGAAGATTCTTGTGATGGTATCGAAGCCGGATTTCGACCCGAACACGATCGGAGAAATGTGGGAGAGCCTGGTGACGGACAACACGAGCAGTGTGCTCTTAAACCGCGCGACGCAGGGACTCTATCCGCCGGGCTCCACGTTCAAGATCCTGACGACGCTGGCGTATCTGCGCCAGAAGCCGGGAGAGTTTCGGAACTTTCAGTTTAACTGTACGTCGCAGCTGAGCGTGGACGACGTCACGATCAATTGCTACAACAATACGGCGCACGGGCAGGAAGATCTGAAGGGGGCGTTTTCCCACTCCTGCAATACCGCGTTCGCGCAGATCGGCATGGATCTTGACAACGACGACTTCCATTCTCTGTGCGAGGAATTCCTGTTCAACCGGGCGCTGCCGACTTCCATGCAGCACAGTACATCCCGCTTCAGCCTGAGTGGGGACGCATCCTACGGGGATCAGATGACGACGGCGATCGGACAGGCGGACACGCTGATGACGCCACTGCACATGGCGATGATCGCGGCGACGGTCGCCAACGACGGGATCATGATGAAGCCGTACTGCGTCGACCGCGTTCAGACGTACGACGGGGATCCCGTGTCCGCGACGAAGCCGTCCAGATACAAGAGGCTGATGACGGAGGAGGAGGCGCGGATCCTTCAGGAGTATATGCGCGAGACCGTTGTGAGCGGTACGGCGACCGAGCTGAGCTGGTACAATTTCACGGCGGCGGGAAAGACCGGTTCCGCGGAGTATACGAGCGACGGCGTTGCGGGCACGCACTCTTGGTTTGTCGGATTCTCCGACGTGGACGATCCGGACCTTGTGGTCGCGGTGATCGCCGAGAACGGCGGCACGGGGAGTCAGACGGCCGTGCCGATCGCTTCGCAGATCTTTCAGGCCTACTACAGCATTTACGGCAATTAGCGGAAGAATTTGACAGGATTGTTGCCTGAGATTGGATTTCCGGTTGCGCGATCCTCAAAAAAGAGTTATACTGATTGCAGTCATAAGGTGGCACAACGCAGACAGGAGGGATTGCAATGATCGAGGCAACAAGCTGTGGCGGTGTGGTGATATACAGAGGAAAGATACTTGTTCTGTACAAGAGCTACAAGAATAAGTACGAGGGCTGGGTCCTGCCAAAGGGTACGGTGGAAGAAGGCGAAGAGTACAAGGAGACTGCCGCCCGCGAGGTACTGGAAGAGACCGGCGTGAACGCTTCTATCATCAAATATATCGGAAAGAGCCAGTATACGTTTAATGTTCCGGAGGACACGGTCGCGAAGGATGTGCACTGGTATCTGATGATGGCAGACAGTTATTACAGCAAACCGCAGCGAGAGGAGTATTTCATTGACTCAGGGTATTACAAATATCACGAAGCGTACCATCTGCTCAAGTTCTCAAATGAAAAGATGATCCTTGAGAAGGCGTACAGCGAATATTTGAATCTGAAAAAAAATAATCTTTGGGGAAGTCGAAAATACTTTTAGTCCACATGATGCCGAGATTTCGCGCTGCGGGATCTCGGCGTTTTCGTCAGACGGGAAACAGGAACAGGAGAGTCGGCATGAACTGGTATACGGATCTCTACCTTGGGAGAGCGGCGCGGGAGAAAAAAGACAAACTGATTCAAAAGATAGAATCTGGGAAAACTCCAGTCAACACGTATCTGGTGACACTTGCGCCCGGGGAGTTTAATCAGCTTGAGATCATTCCGGCGTGGAATCTGAAGTTTGCGCGCGATCAGGCGGCGCTTCCGCTGATCATCGGGCTTGGCTGCGGCAGGGTCGAGACGTATGAGCTGGTGCGCCGGATCACGGAGGATGTATACCGTGAGACGAACAGCGCGGACGTAAAGGCGTACTTTGCGCAGAGAATCTGAGTGACAGAGAGGTCGGCAGGAAGAATATGCTACATATGATTCTGGGTATACTAAAAATAATTGGCATACTCCTGGGGATGGCAGTCCTGCTTTTGCTTGCCGTGCTGCTGGCGCTTCTTTTCGTTCCGGTGAGATACCGGCTGGCGGCAAAGGTGCAGCCGGAGCGATATGAGTTTTCACTGCGAGGAAGCTGGCTGCTCCACATCGTCAGCGCTTCTGTGACCGCGGATCCTGTCCGGGGACGTGTGATCGCGATCCGGCTGTTCGGGATACGGCTGCCATTGTTCCGCGCGGGCGAAGGCGGAAAGCTTGGCGGAAAAGCGAAAAAGGTTCGGAAGGCCAGGAAAGAAAAGAAAAAGAATCAGAAAGAAAAGCAGGGACGGCGGGAAGAATCTGATTCCGCCGACAGACAGAAGGACAGCCAAACTTCCGGGATTCGCAGAGAGGCGGAGCAGGACAGCACGGAACGAAGGCTGGGGCACAATCCGGAACCGGACGGCAAAGGACGGTCGGCGGAGGCGTTTGGGCAGCCGGAACAGCAAGAACAACAGAAACAGTATGAACAGGATGAGCAGAATGAACAGCCGCGCCCGGGCATTCTGGAAAAAATTTGGTTTTCATGTAGGCGCATCTGTGATAAAATAGGGCAAATGATACAGGCTGTTCGGAACGCGTGGCGAAGGCTCCTTGATCTGCGACGGTGTATGGCGCAGCTTGGTCGAAAGCTGATCGCGCTATTGCGCAGGCCCGGAGAGCTGCTGGAGTTTTTAGAGGAGTATGAGGCGCGGGAGATCTTCGGCGGAGTCATCGGCCATCTGGCGTTTCTGGCTCTGCACTACAAGCCGCGCCGGATCCGTGGATATCTGCGCTTTGGTACGGGCAACCCGGCGACGACGGGACAGCTTGCCGGGCTGGTCTACCTTTTGCTTCCGGCGCGCGCGGACCGCTTTGAGGTTCTGCCGGAGTTTAACGAGACGATATTTGAGACGGATACCGTATGTTCCGGACACATCCGGGCACTGCATGTACTGCGCGTGCTGTGGAGAGGGTTCCGGGACAAGAAGCTCAGAAGAATGATAAACAAGTTGAGAAAGAGAGGAGATTCATAGCATGGCGGACAATTTTCAGAACACGGTGGAGTCCCTGTTTAAGGGAATGGACAATTTCATCACGACAAAAACGGTAGTCGGCGACGCGATCACGGTCGGCGATACGATCATTCTGCCGCTGGTTGACGTGATGTTCGGGGTCGCCGCATCCGCGAAGATGGAGGACCGCAAGAACAATGGCGGCGGCGGTATGGGCGGCAAGATCTCTCCCAGCGCGATCCTTGTGATCCAGAACGGCACGACGAAGCTGGTCAACGTGAAGAATCAGGACAGCGTGACGAAGATCCTTGATATGGTTCCGGATTTCGTCAACAAATTCACGGCGGGAAGAGGATCGAACAAATCCGGCGTGCGCAGCGATCCGGATGTGGAGCAGGCGATCCACGACGCTGCGGAAAATGAGACGGTATTCTAAATCCGTACAAGATGCATACAATAGAATAAAAGAGAAGAAAAGGATGTCCGATGCGCAGACTGATAGGCTATACGATGTTCTGGATCGCTGTAGGGATGGTGCTGGAGCTGTTTATCGCGAACATCCTGATCAGCATATTGATGATCCTCTGTTTTCTCCTTGTCGGATATAACCTGTTTCTATGAGCCATGTAAGGGCGCATGCTTTTCGAGGTGTCATGGCTTCTATATAGTATGGGTCAAAAGAAGCCGCTGCATATCGCAGCGGCTCCCTTGTGTCTTGGGATTAAGCCCGTTCCACCTTGCCGGATCTCAGACAAGAAGTACAAACATACATTCTCTTGGCGGCACCATTGACCTTCACCTTAACGTGTTTGATATTGGCCTTCCAAATCTTGTTGCTTCTTCTATGAGAATGGCTCACATTGTTCCCAAAGTGAACAGCTTTATCGCAAATCGCACATTTCGCCATGACCGCACCTCCTTGGAATAATATTAAGTCTGCCTTCTCTCGCAGACTCACAGCAGTTTGATTCTATCAGATGTGTCGGTAATTTGCAAGCAAAAATTGTAAAAATAAAAAATTTCTTTCCGGAAATATAAAATAGTATCTTTGCAACAGGAGGCTTTTCTGGTAGAATATGCGTGAATGTATGAAACAGGAAACAACGGAAGGACAGAATAGATGGAGGTCTTTGTTTATGAAAGGACGTATGAGCAATGAACTTGGCGCGATCGTGATCGATCCGAACGTGATCGCGACTTACGCCGGAAGTGTCGCGGTGGAGTGCTTCGGGATCGTCGGTATGGCGATCGTCAATGTGAAGGACGGTCTGGTCCGTCTGCTCCGCAGGGACAGCCTGGAGCGGGGACTGAGCGTCAGGATCGAGGACAACCGCATCACGATCGATTTCCATGTGATCGTCTCCTACGGCGTGAGCATATCCGCGGTCGCGGATAATCTCTTCGGAAACGTAAAGTACCGGGTGGAGGAGTTCACCGGTATGGAGGTCGAGAAGATCAATATGTACGTGGAAGGCGTAAGAGTCATCGATTAAGGAGGAGCGATCATTGAGTACGAATAAGATAGATGCGTCCCTCTGCGCCAGAATGTTTCTGGCCGGAGCGAAAAATCTGGAAGCCAAAAAAGAATGGATCAATGAACTGAACGTGTTCCCGGTGCCGGACGGCGATACCGGCACGAATATGACGCTCACGATCATGTCCGCGGCGAGAGAAGTGGCTGCGCTTGAAGATCTTACGATGGGCAGCTTCGCGAAAGCTGTCTCTTCGGGATCGCTGCGCGGCGCGCGGGGAAATTCCGGCGTCATTCTCTCCCAGCTGCTGCGAGGCTTCACGAAGGTGATCCGCAGTGAACAGGAGATTACGACAACGGTGCTTGCGGCTTCCTTCCAGAAAGCGGTGGAGACCGCGTACAAGGCGGTCATGAAGCCGAAGGAGGGCACGATTCTCACGGTAGCGAGAGGAGCGGCGGACCGTGCGGTCGAATTGTTGGAAGAGAATCCGGATATCGAGCTGGAAGCGTTGATCACGGATGTCATCGCGCGCGCGGAGGAAGTTCTGAACCGGACACCGGAGATGCTGCCCGTGCTCAAGGAGGCGGGTGTCGTCGATTCCGGCGGGCAGGGGCTGCTGCAGGTGCTCAAGGGCGCATTTGACGCTTTCCTTGGCAAGGAGACCGATTACGGCGTGGAGATCCAGCCCGGTAAGAGCGCGTCCGCGCCGCATGTGCAGGCGGAGCCTGTCGAGGCTGATATCAAATTCGGTTATTGTACGGAATTCATCATCATGCTGGAGAAAGAATATACGAGCGAGACGGAGCTTGATTTCAAGGCGTTCCTTGAGTCGATCGGCGACAGCATCGTGGTGGTATCGGACGACGGCATCGTGAAGGTGCATGTGCACACGAACGATCCGGGTCTGGCGATCCAGCGAGCGCTTACCTACGGTTCCCTGACCAGCATGAAGATTGACAATATGCGCGAAGAGCACCATGAGAAGGTGATCCGTGAGGCAGAGCGTCAGGCGGCGGGAGTGTCATCGGAAAAGCCGAAGGATGAGACGCCGGCGGCTCCGGCAGAGCTCAAGGAGACCGGTTTCATCTCCGTGTCGATCGGGGATGGCATTGCGGATATCTTTAAGGATCTCGGCGTGGATTATCTGATCGAGGGCGGACAGACGATGAACCCGAGCACGGAGGACATGCTGAACGCCATCGAGAAGGTGAACGCGAAAAATATCTTCATCCTCCCGAACAATAAAAACATCATCCTCGCAGCAAACCAGGCGAGGGATCTGACCGAGGATAAAAACATCATCGTCGTGCCGACGAAGACGGTGCCGCAGGGCATCACAGCTGTGATCAATTACGTCCCGGAAAAATCGCCGGAGGAGAACGCAGCCGTGATGGAGGAGGAGATCGCCCGTGTGAAGACAGGACAGCTCACTTACGCGGTGCGCGACACGCACATCGACGACAAGACGATCCAGGCGGGCGATATCATGGGCGTCGGAGATCATTCGATCCTTGCGGTCGGAAAGGACATCCAGCCGGTTGCGGAGGAGAC
Organism: uncultured Lachnospiraceae bacterium; assembly: GCA_947626285.1. Classification (GTDB taxonomy): domain Bacteria; phylum Bacillota; class Clostridia; order Lachnospirales; family Lachnospiraceae; genus Choladousia. The sequence continues at coordinate 75,627 of CANQRR010000008.1, read as the reverse complement.
GGTCTCCCTGATGGTGGACGAGGAGACGGAGCTGATCAGCATTTATTACGGTGAGGATATGAAGGAAGAAGAGGCGTCCCAGCTGCGCGACCGGATCGAGGAGCTGTACCCGGAGTGCGACGTGGAGCTCAACTACGGCGGACAGCCGATCTATTACTATATCATCTCAGCAGAATAGAGGAAGCTATGAATCTGGAATCTTCTCTCGACGCGCTCAAGGGCGTCGGTGAAAAGACAAAGCTTTTGTTTGCCAAAGCAGGGATTGAGAATCTGGGCGATCTCATCGGACATTATCCGCGCGCGTATGAGCGCTTCGGAAAACCGATTGCGATCCGCGATCTGCCTGAGGGCGAGGTGGCCGCCGTGGAGGCGCGCCTGACCGGGCCGATCGCCACGCGGCATATACGCGGGCTTTCCGTTTCGTCCGCGCTGTGCAGCGACGGAAGCGACACGCTTACGCTCACCTGGTTCAACATGCCGTATCTCAGAAACACGATCCGTGCCGGCGTCCCCTATGTGTTCCGGGGAAGAGTAAAAAGAAAAGGAGTCCGGCTGCTCATGGAGCAGCCGGCTGTTTTTGCTGTGGAACAATACGCCGGTATGGCGGATGAGCTGCGCCCGGTCTATTCACTGGTCAAAGGACTGACCGGCAACATGATACAGAAGTCGGTTCGCCAGGTGCTTTCCGACAAAGGCCTTCTGCGCGAATACCAGCCGCGGGAGATCCGGGAGCGTTACCAGCTTTCCGAATACAATTTCGCGGTGGCGCAGATCCACTTTCCGGAGAACGAACATGCCCTGATGCTGGCAAGGCGGCGGCTGGTATTTGACGAATTCTTTTTCTTCATTCTTCAGCTCCGCTTCCTCAAGTCAAAGCGGGAGACGGCGCAGAACAGCTTTGCGTTTGAACGGTCGCAGATGGCGGAACAGCTGATCGGGAACCTTCCCTATGAGCTGACGAACGCGCAGAAAAAGGTCTGGCAGACGATCCGGCAGGAACTGCAGGGAAACGCGGTGATGGCCCGTCTGATCCAGGGCGACGTGGGTTCCGGAAAGACGATCGTTGCGATCCTGGCGCTCCTTGTGGCCGCCGAAAACGGCTGCCAGGGCGCGTTGATGGTTCCGACGGAGGTGCTTGCGCGGCAGCACTATGCGTCGCTGACCGAACTGATGCAGAAAAACGGATTCCCGTTTGAAACAGTCCTCCTGACCGGTTCCATGACGGCCAGACAGAAGAGGGAGGCCTACGAGAAGATTGAGTCCGGAGAAGCGTCGATCATCGTCGGCACGCATGCGCTGATCCAGCAGAAAGTCGTGTACCATGACCTTGCGCTGGTCATCACAGACGAGCAGCATCGCTTCGGCGTGAGACAGAGGGAGCTTCTTGCGCAGAAGGGGCGTCAGCCGCATACGATCGTCATGAGCGCGACGCCGATTCCGCGGACGCTCGCCGTGATCCTGTACGGTGATCTGGATATTTCCGTGATCAATGAGATGCCGGCGAACCGGCTGCCGATCAAAAACTGTGTCGTGGATACCGGGTACAGGAAGAAGGCGTACGAGTTTATTCAGGGTCAGGTGGAAGCCGGGCATCAGGCGTATGTGATCTGCCCGATGGTGGAAGAGAGTGAGACCGCTGAGGAGGCGGAGAACGTGATCGCCTATACGCAGAGACTGCGCGAGGTTCTGCCGCAGCGGATCACGGTCGAATATCTGCACGGCAGGATGAAGCCGTCGGAGAAGAACGAGATCATGGAGCGCTTTCTTGCGAACGAGATACAGGTGCTTGTATCGACGACCGTTGTGGAGGTGGGCGTGAACGTGCCGAACGCCACGGTGATGCTGATCGAGAATTCAGAGCGTTTCGGGCTGGCGCAGCTTCACCAGCTCCGCGGACGTGTGGGGCGGGGCGACGCGCAGTCCTACTGTATTTTCATGCACACATTAAATGGGAAACAGATTGAACAGCGGCTTGACATTCTGAACAAGTCCAACGACGGCTTCGAGATCGCGAATCGCGACATGCAGCTGCGCGGGCCGGGCGACCTTTTCGGTGTGCGCCAGAGCGGGATGCTGGATTTCAATCTTGCCGATATCTACTCTGACGCCGATGTGCTTCAGGCGGCGAACGAGGCAGTCACAGAGCTGCTGAAGCGGGATCCGGAGCTCACATTGCCGGAACACGCAGACCTCAAAACGCATTACGATCTGCTTATACGGCAGCAGAGTGATCATCTGAATTTATAGAATGTAAAAAAGAGATGCTGCTTTTGCGCAGCATCCCTTTCGATTCGACGCTCTTGTGAAAAACCGTTCGTCCCTTAGCGCATCGTGGTACCGGACATCTGGCTGGTGCCGGACATCTGGCGCTCCTGCGCCTCGATCATCTTCTTAACCATATATCCGCCTACAGAACCATTCTGCTTGGAAGTAAGGTTCCCGTTGTAACCGTCCGTAAGCGGCACGCCCAGCTCGTTCGCAACCTCAAATTTGAAACGATCCATAGCACCCTTTGCTTCCGGTACTGCTGTTGTGTTAGATGTTGACATTCTAAACGCCTCCTTTGTTTACATTTTCTGCTTTATCTGTCGATTTATCATTTCAGCAGCTTTTTTGCTGCACTTCTAGTATATGCAAGTAATTCTCTTATAAACTGGAAATTGTTTCAAATATCTTCACTGTCATTTTTTATAAAAAATGAATAAAGCAGATTGATTTTTTAGAAATTTTTGCTATAATATATTTGTGATAATTTGACTTGAAAGGTGGAAGAGATGAATATAGGACTAATCGCACATAACAACAAAAAAGTATTGATGGAGAATTTTTGTCTCGCTTACAAGTATATTTTATCGAAACACAATCTGTATGCAACAGGTATCACCGGGAGAAGGATCGAAGATGTCACGAACCTGAAAGTCTACAAATTCCTTCCGGGCAGCGTGGGCGGCGATAAGCAGTTTATCGATATGATCGAGCGTAATGCCATGGACTTGGTGATCTTTTTTTATAACCCGCTCATGACGAGCCCGAACGCGCCGGATATCTTTTCGATTTCCCGCTGCTGCGACCAGTACAACATCCCGATCGCGACGAACATCGCCACGGCAGAGTCCCTGGTGCTTGGCTTGGCGCGCGGAGATATGGACTGGCGGCTCAATATCCGCTCAAAAGAATTCTGACATTTTTATGAATGGCAAAACAAAAGGGTGCTGCAGATCTGCAACACCCTGTTTTTGTAGGCTTTCGATACCTTAGATATCGAGGCTGCCGGTCACGTCGCCGTTGATCACATAGTAGACGGCGTTCTCCTCCGGCTTGAGATACAGATCGACAGACTTGAGGTCGCCGACTTTCTTCTTCAGCTGCTTCGTCCAGATATCCTTGACGCTCTTCATCACGTCGTCCTTATTGATCTCCTTGCCGAGATACTGAAGGTAGATGGTCTCTTTCACAGCAGACTTCTTCGCAGCGGCCGGCTTCTTGATCACAGATTTTTTGACCGCAGTCTTTTTCTCCTCCGGCTTTGCGCTTTCCTTCTTCACCTCTGCAACCTTTTCTTCTATCTTCGCAGGGGCAGCTTCTGTTACAGTCTTTTTGGTTTTCATAATTTCCTCCTCAAATGAAAAATTATATCTTTATCTGTGTACAACTAGAGTAAAACACAGACATTATGTTCTGTCCTTTGCATCATATATCATTATGGCTCACATTGCAAGTTCCAATCTAACAAAATTTATAAAAAAATTGACTGAATTGTTAGTAAAAAAGACAAACTGAATCTGTTATGACGGTTCCATCGTGACATTAAGGCCAAGTTTTCGCAATGTATTCAAGTCGACCTTGGAAAGCCTGGACGAACAGTGGAGCTGGCAGCCACGCAGGCAGCCGAGCCTCTCCAGCGCCTTCTGCGCATCCGCGTTCTCCGCTGCGCTGATCGACAGCGCGATCAGCGTCTCATCCGTGTGCAGGCGCGGGTTGCGGCTGCCGAAGTACTGGGTCTTCAGCGTCTGGATCGGGACCAGCGCCTTGTGGGAGATCAGCGGGAGCTTGTGCTCAATGCCCGCGATGACCTTCAGAGCATTCAGAAGCACGGCGGAACAGGGACCAAGAAGCTCCGTGGTCTTGCCGGTGACGATCGTTCCGTCTGAGAGTTCGATCGCGGCGCAGGGCAGCTGCTGCCTTTCGGCGCGCTCATTGGCCGCAAGCGCGCAGGGGCGGTCCTGCCACTTGATGGAGAGCTGCTGCATCAGAAATTCGATCTTGTCAAGTTCGTCCTCAGTCGCCTCCATATCCGCCTTGCGGATCATGGATTCGTAGTAACGGCGGATGATCTCCTGGCGGGAAGCCTCACAGCAGGCTTCGTCGTCCACAATGCAGTAGCCGGCCATATTGACGCCCATGTCCGTCGGCGATTTGTACGGGCTTGCCCCGTAGATGCGCTCAAAGATCGCGTTCAGCACCGGGAAGATCTCGATGTCGCGGTTGTAATTGACGGTAGAGACGCCGTACGCGCTTAAGTGGAACGGGTCGATCATGTTGACGTCTTTCAGATCCGCCGTCGCCGCCTCATACGCCAGATTGACCGGGTGGGAGAGCGGAAGGTTCCAGACCGGGAACGTCTCAAACTTCGCGTAGCCGGCGCGGATCCCACGCTTGTGCTCATGGTAGAGCTGGGAGAGGCAGGTCGCCATTTTGCCGCTTCCCGGGCCAGGCGCGGTCACCACGACGAGCGGGCGCGTGGTCTTCACGTAATCGTTACGCCCATAGCCGTCGTCGCTGACGATCAGGGCGACGTTCTTCGGGTAGCCTTCGATCAGGTAATGGCAGTAGACATCGATCCCCTGCTTCTCCAGCTTGTTCCGGAAAGCGTCCGCGAGCGTCTGGCCGTTGTAATGCGTCAGAACGACACTCCCGACATAGAGGCCGTGGCTGCGATAGATCTCGATCAGGCGCAGGACGTCGAGATCGTAGGTGATGCCGAGATCGGCGCGAACCTTGTTTTTCTCAATGTCCTCCGCGTTGATGACGATGAGCACCTCCGCCTGCGAAGAGAGCTGCAGCAGCATCTGAAGCTTGCTGGAAGGCTCAAATCCGGGCAGGACACGGGAGGCATGATAGTCGTCGAAGAGCTTGCCTCCGAACTCAAGATAGAGCTTGTTGTCAAACATGGCAATGCGCTCTTTGATCTTTTCCGATTGCATACGAAGATATTTCTGATTGTCAAAACCTGTTTTCATCCTGTTCTCCTCATATGTATGTTTTGTTTCTCAAAGTATACGACATTTTCAACGGAATGGCTATTGCTTTTTTCATTAATTTCATATTGTGCGGATACAGAAAAATGGCGGTTTGATATTGACAGCCGATGGTGAACTCTTTATAATGATTCCGAGTTATAGAGGCGGTAGAACAACATAGATAAGGGAAATCGCATGAGAGTGATCGCAGGGAAAGCGCGGAGACTTCCGCTCAAGACGGTGCCGGGAAAAGACACACGGCCGACGACAGACCGGATCAAGGAGACGCTGTTTAATATTCTGCAGAATGAGGTCGGCGGAATCCGTTTTCTAGATCTCTTTAGCGGGAGCGGCGGGATCGGCATTGAGGCACTTAGCCGTGGAGCGAAATACGCTTGCTTTGTGGAGTCGTCGCGAGCGGCGGCGGAGTGTATCCGGGAGAACTTGGCGTTCACCCATCTGTCAGAGCAGGCGGACGTCATGCAGTGCGATGTGTTGGCGGCTCTTCTCCGCCTGGAAGGGCAGGAGCCGTTTCAGATCGTTTTCATGGATCCGCCGTACAAAAGCGCGCTGGAGCGCACGGTTCTTGAGGAGATCGCGCGGCGCAGGCCGTCTTTTGTATCGCCGGAGACGCTGATCATCACGGAGGCAGATATACGGAACGACTTTTCCTACGTGGAAGCGCTTGGATATGAGATCCTGCGCGAAAAAACATACAAAACAAATAAACATGTCTTTTTGAGACTGACAAAGGAGGAGGCATGAAACGTGCAGTTTACCCGGGGAGCTTCGATCCGGTAACGAAGGGACATCTGGACATTATTGAGCGCGCAGCGGCGCTGGTCGACGAATTAATTGTCGCAGTTTTGAATAATAATGCAAAAATACCGTTGTTTTCTGTCGAAGAACGTGTTAATATGTTAGTTGAGGTTACTGGACACATACCGAATGTCCGAGTGGAATCCTTTTCCGGGCTGTCTGTCGATTTCGTAAAAAGCTGTGGCGCAGGGTTTATCGTGCGTGGTCTGCGCGCGGTCACAGACTTTGAGTATGAGCTTCAGATGGCGCAGACAAACCGGAGCATCGATTGCGGGATTGATACGCTTTTCTTCACGACGGCGCTTCAATACGCGTATATCAGTTCGACGATCGTAAAGGAAGTGGCCTGGTACGGAGGGGACATCTCAGGATTCGTTCCTGAGAGTGTAGCAGACCATATACAGCGGAAGATTTCGGAGAAACAGAGGGAAAGCCAGGTATAAATAATTTTAAGAAGGAGTAAGGAGAGAAAACTATGAGCAGCAGAATCGAACAGATCATTGAGGAGATCGAAGAGTTTATTGACAGCTGTAAGTTCCAGCCGCTTTCTTCGACGAAGATCGTCGTGAACAAGGAAGAGCTGGAGGAGCTTCTGCGTGAGCTTCGCATGAAGACGCCGGATGAGATCAAGCGCTATCAGAAGATCATCAGCAACAAGGATGCGATCCTTGAGGATGCGCAGACAAAGGCGGACAATATCATCGCGGAGGCGCAGGCGCAGGCGCAGAAGATCGTCAGTGAGAGCGAGGTCATGCAGGTGGCGCTTCAGCAGTCGAACCAGCTGATCGAGCAGACGAACGCGCAGGCGCAGGAGATCATGGACAAGGCGACCGAGGATTCGAACAGCATCCGCATGAGCGCGATCCGTTATACCGATGAGATGCTGGATAATCTTGAGAAGATCATGAGCCACACGATCGATTCGGCTGGCACGAAATACAACAACTTCATCAACTCCATCCAGTCCTGCTACGATATCGTAACGAAGAACCGTTCGGAGCTTTCCCCGCAGACGGAGCCTTCCAGCTACACGACGATACCGGAGGAGTCAGAGAAGGCGGAGACGGAAGAGTAGGACAGAGATAAGAGCCATGAATGCTGAGAGCAGGGTGATCTTCACCCTGCTTTTTATGTAGTCTGCAAGCAGCCGACGATCCATGGACGCGACCGAAGCGCTCTGCGCAAGCGCCGACAGTCCGCCGAATGCGGCGATCACGGTTATGAGCAGGTATCTGGCCTCAAGCGGCAGCGGCGACGCGGCGATCATATGGACGCCGCTGCTCACCTCCACGCAGGCGCTGAGGAACAAAACCACGGGATTCCCGGCAGGGAACAGAAGCGTGACCGCGCCTGACAGGAGCGAAAACATTACAATATACGCGCCAAGCCGTACCGCGTTGCGGATTGCGTCATAGACGCAGTCGTCGATCATCTGAAAGGTCGTCTGCAGGTCTGGTTTCAGCGCGGGACGGTTCGCCGCGGCGGCATGCGGAAGATGCGCGCGGCGCAGGAAGCGGGCACTTATGATTCCATACAGAAAGGCGGAGCCGAGTACGTTGAGCAAAAACAGGATCCCCAGGGAGGGCAGCTTCAGCTGGTCCGCGGCCAGATAGGAAAGGAGAAACGAGGGGCTCAGGTTGTTGACAAAACCGTACAGCACAGAAGCTTCCTGCGCGCTGATTTTTTCCTGTTCCCGGAGGTCGCGGGTGATTTTGGCTCCCATCGGAAAACCGCAGAGGAAGCCGACCAGGATTGCGAAGGCGCCGTACTGCGAGCAGCCGAACAGAGTGTGAAACGGGCGTGAGACGACATGCAGTATCCGATCCAGCAGATCGAAACGGATCAGGATCCCGCAGATCAGCATAAAGGGAAACAGCACAGGGAGGACGGAATGGTACCACAGAAGAAGCCCGGCTCTCGCGTCTGAGAGCGCGCGCAGAGGAAACAGGAGCAGATACAGCAGCAGAAACAGCAGACAACCGAACAGTTTTTTCATTTCTACGCCCATCAGTTATCGTTACTGCATCGTATGAACCTTCGGGGGAAAATATGCGAACAGCCCTGCATGGAGACCGGCCGGAAAAGCGTGTGATGTTTTTGCCTGGTCCCGCATATACTGTCAGGAAGCGAATGCGGAAGTGTGCGGCGGTGAAAAGGGCTTGCGCTTACTTGGCGTTTTTGTTTTTCCTCAGCTTTGTGAACGTTCAGCTTTCGACGGCTCTGTATCAGCAGGGGGTCGCGTGGCAGCTGGAGAAGGTCGTGCCGGAGAGCGATCGGTTTCGGGAACTTGCGCTCTCCGAGCAATTGCTTTCCAGACTTGCGCAGGCGCGCCGTTATTCCGGAATGACGCCCGGCGAACTGCTTGTGATCCTGCTCTCGGACGCCGCGGGGAGTGCCAGTCCGGCGGACAAAGACCCTGCGGGGTACTACGTGAAGTGGAAACGTCTGCTGCTGCGCTATGATCCGGAGGCGTATGAGCGGCTGGCCGGACTTTACGGCGCGATCCTGAACGATGTCGTCTGTTTTCCGGTGGCCGCGGATGGGATCGTCTACGAGAACAGCTGGATGTTTGAGCGAAACTATGGAGGGCGGCGCGGCCATGAGGGCACGGATCTGATCCCGCCCGAAAATCTGAGCGGGCACTATCCGATCGTTAGCATGACGGACGGCGTGGTGGAGAAGGTGGGGTGGCTCCCGCTTGGAGGGTACCGTATCGGGATCCGCAGCCCTTCCGGCGGATACTTTTACTATGCGCATCTGGAACGCTACAGCAGGACCTTCTGGCCGGGCGAGACGATCTCCGCCGGCACTGTCCTGGGCTGGATGGGCGATACCGGCTACGGTCCGGAAGGTACGCGCGGCAAGTTCGATGTGCATCTGCACCTCGGCATCTACATCCGCACCGAACACACGCGGGAGCTGTCGGTCAACCCGTATTGGATATTGCGATATCTCAGTGTTTAGGTAATTATTTCCGGCGAACGTTCCGTTTGCATCTTCCGCCCGAATATGGTAATATGATAGAAGCTACACAGCTGGAGGTTTTTTATGGAAATACAATTATGGCGTGAGATCCTGACACCATATGATCTGGCAGTAAAAGAGCTGATCGTCAAGTTTGAACAGCTGATCTACGAACACAGAAGCAGAGGCCTGTATTCTCCAATCGAACAGGTGACGGGTCGGGTAAAGACGGTCGCCAGCATTCTGGAGAAAGCGCAGAAGAAGAATATTCCGATCGATGAGATTGAAGAGCGCTTGATCGACATTGCCGGCGTGCGGATCATCTGTCAGTTTGTCGAAGATATCGAGAAAGTCGTCGAGATCATACGGAAGCGTTCCGACATGGAAGTCATTCATGAGCGCGATTACATCAACCACATGAAGGACAGCGGATACCGAAGCTATCATATGATCGTCAGCTATGAGGTGCAGACGCTGGAAGGGGACCGCAAGATCAAGGTGGAAATTCAGATCCGCACGCTCGCGATGAATTTCTGGTCGACGATCGAGCATTCGCTCCAGTATAAATACAAGAAGAACATACCGGATCACATCCGTGAAAAGCTGACGAACGCGGCGAACGCGATCATTCAGCTGGACAACGAGATGTCCTCCGTGCGCAGCGAGATCATGGATGCACAGAATTCTTCTCAGATCCACTCCAGACTGATCTCCGACATTCTGAACAACATACAGAATCTCTATCAAATCGCCAACAAGCGTGAGGTGCTGAAGATCCAGGACGAATTTTTCCGCATCTACGAGCTGGACGACATCGATCAGCTGCGGCGCTTCAGCAGGGAACTTGACAACATTGCGGAGGGTTACCGCGCGCAGTCGATCAGTAGAGAGAGCTGACGGAAGACGAGGAGCTTATGATAAATTTGCCAGAGGAATTTTCAGAGCGGATGCGCGTGCAGCTTGGAGAAGAGTATGAGACTTTTCAAACCTGCTATGAGGAAGAAGGCTATGCCGGGCTGCGCGTGAACACGCGGAAGATATCGGTGGATGATTTTTTGAAGCTCACTCCGTTTCACCTGACCCCGGTACCGTGGACGGACAATGGGTTTTACTATCGGAGAGAGGAAGCGGTGACCAGACATCCGCACTATTATGCGGGTTTGTACTATATTCAGGAACCAAGCGCCATGCTTCCGGCATCCGCGCTTCCGATAAACGAAGGCGACATGGTTCTGGACCTGTGTGCGGCTCCTGGCGGGAAAGCCACGGAGCTTTCTTCACGTCTGAGACGGAAGGGCCTTCTGGTAGCGAACGACGCAAGCGCAAGCAGGGCGAAGGCACTGCTGCGCAACCTGACCGTCTGGGGCGCTGAAAATTGTTGCGTCACGGCGGAGACCCCGCAGCGTCTTCTGGAGTCATTTGGATGTTTTTTCGATAAGATCCTGGTTGACGCTCCCTGCTCCGGGGAGGGGATGTTTCGCAGGGATGCGGGGCTGATCGATTCCTGGAGAGAGCGGGGGCCGGAGCATTACGCTGCCCTGCAAAAAGAGATCCTTTCCTGTGCGGTCCGGATGCTGAGGCCGGGCGGATATTTGCTTTATTCCACCTGTACCTTTTCTGAGGCGGAGGATGAGGAAGCCGTGGAAGCGACCCTGCGCAGGTATCCGGGGCTGGAACTCTGCGACATTCCGATGCAGGAAGGCTTTTTGCATGGGAGAGCGCCGTGTGAAAAGAGTGTACGGCTTTTTCCGCATCGTGTGAAAGGGGAAGGGCATTTTGCCGCGCTCTTTCATAAGCGCGCGGACGGAGAGTATGACACAGAATGCATATCCGACTGCAGAAAAGAGGGGCAGCGAAGCAGAAAAACAAATCCGGCGAAAGCCGGCCTGACAGAAGATATGCCGGTGGAAGTGTCCGAATTTTTCACTCTGCTCCCGGAACGCCTGAGGAGAGGCTACGGCTACAGGCAGATGGGAGAGCAGTGCCTTCTGGTCCCGCTCTGCGGTCTCCCGCAAGGACTGCGGTATTTGCGTACCGGGATACTGGCAGGTATACGGAAACGCGGTAGGTTTGAACCGTCGCAGGCGCTGGCGATGCTCCTGGATGTCGATTCTTTTTCAAATGTTCTGAATCTAAGCTCAAAAGACATGCGTGCGACGCGCTATCTAAAGGGCGAGACGATCGACTTGGATTCCGGGGATCCGGCCGTGAAGAACGGATGGACTCTGGTGTGCGCGGACGGTTTTGCGCTCGGTTGGGGAAAGTGCGCGGACGGCAGGATCAAGAACAAATATTATCCGGGCTGGAGGCTGCATGGATAAGATTTAGATAGATTGGAGAGTGTTATGCCAAAGAATATGCTGCAAGGGAAAAAGGCCATTCTGTTTGACCTCGACGGCACCCTGATGGATTCCATGTGGGCCTGGGAGGACATTGACATCGAATACCTTGGGCGCTTCGGCCACGCGCCGACGAAGGATATGCAGCGCGCGATCGAGGGAATGAGCTTTACGGAGACGGCGCAGTACTTCAAAGACCGTTACGGTATCCCGGATTCTGTGGAGACGATCAAGGCTGAATGGAACCGCATGGCCTACGATGTGTACGCGAAACGCGTGAAGCTGAAGCCTGGGGCGTATGGTTTTCTCAAAGAGATTCGCCGCAGCGGGCTGCTTGCGGGCATTACGAGCAGCAACAGCCGGGAACTGATCCGCGCGTGTCTGACGTCGAACCGGGTAGAGGATTGCTTTGACGTCATTACGATCTCATGTGAGGTGGCAAAGGGAAAACCGGCGCCGGACATCTACTTGAGCGCAGCGGACAAGCTGCGGGTGACGCCGGACGAATGTCTTGTGTTTGAAGACATTCCAATGGGAATTCTCGCTGCAAAGAATGCGGGCATGGAGGTCTGCGCAGTGGAGGACGACTTCTCTGCGGATCAGAGAGAGCGGATCCGCTGCCTTGCGGACTATTACATAAAGTCTTACGACGAAGTGCTGAGTGAAAGCTATGAGACGCTTGGCGAAAAGATTGATTGACATGCGGAAACCGGAAAGGTTTTTCTGATGCGGCAAAGCGTGCGATGGTGAGTATATGGAGAGACGTTTTCTCCCGACGACACAGCGGGAGCTTGAAGAACAGAACATCGGCCAGCTTGATTTTGTGTATGTGATCGGGGACGCGTACGTGGATCATCCTTCTTTCGGGCACGCGATCATCAGCCGTGTGCTGGAATCCCATGGATATACGGTGGGGATCATCCCGCAGCCGGACTGGAGAGATACGACAAGCGTCATGGCACTGGGGCGGCCGAGGCTTGCCTTCCTGGTGAGCGCCGGGAACATGGACTCCATGGTGAACCACTATGCCGTGTCGCGCAGGAGACGCCAAAAGGACGCATATACGCCCGGCGGAGTGATGGGAAAACGCCCGGATCGCGCCGCGACCGTCTACTGCAATCTCATACGACAGGCATATAAGGATGTGCCGATCGTGGTCGGCGGCATTGAGGCCAGCCTGCGCAGGCTGGCGCATTACGACTACTGGTCGGATTCCCTGAAACGCTCGATCCTGATGGACAGCGCGGCGGATCTGGTCTCCTACGGGATGGGCGAACGATCGATCGTGGAGATCGCGGACGCGCTGAACGCGGGGATCGGTGTCCGCGATATCACCTTTGTGGAAGGTACCTGCTACCGGACGAAGAATTTGGACGCAGTCTATGATTATGAGCTTCTTCCCTCTTATGAGGAGCTGTGCAGGGATAAGGCGAATTACGCAAGGAGCTTTTACATGCAGTACCGCAACACGGACCCGTTCTCCGGGAAGCGCCTGGTGGAGCCATACGGAACAGTCTTTGTCGTGCAGAATCCTCCGGCAAAGCCGCTTGGCGTGCAGGAGATGGACGACATCTACGATCTCCCCTACTGCGGGACTTACCATCCGATGTACGAGGATGCGGGAGGAATTCCGGCCATCGCGGAAGTGAAATTCAGCCTTGTCAGCAACCGGGGCTGTTTTGGGGGATGCAATTTCTGCGCCCTCACGTTCCACCAGGGCAGGATCGTCCAGGTGCGCAGCCATGCCTCGATTCTAAAGGAGGCGCGCTCTCTCACGGAGGATCCGGGGTTTAAGGGATATATCCACGACGTCGGCGGACCGACCGCGAATTTTCGCCAGCCGTCCTGCGAAAAGCAGCTCACAAGCGGCGCCTGCAGGGATCGCCAGTGCCTGTTCCCGACGCCCTGTAAGAATCTGCGCGCGGATCACAGCGACTATGTGGCCCTGTTGCGGAAGCTGAGAGAACTGCCGCATGTGAAGAAGGTCTTTATCCGCTCCGGGATTCGATTTGACTATCTCCTGGAGGACAAGTCCGACGTCTTTTTCCGGGAGCTTGTGAGGCATCATGTCAGCGGACAGCTCAAGGTCGCGCCGGAGCATGTCTCCGACCGTGTGCTTGCCCGGATGGGAAAGCCTCCGCATCAGGTCTATCAGAAATTTGTCGAGCGATATGAGAAGATCAACCGTGAATGCGGAATGAATCAATACCTCGTCCCGTACCTGATGTCGTCGCACCCGGGCTGTGAGATGCGAGACGCGGTAGAGCTTGCCTGTTATCTGAAAAAGTCCGGCCATATGCCGGAGCAGGTGCAGGATTTTTATCCGACGCCGTCGACGATATCGACCTGCATGTACTATACGGGATTGGACCCGCGGACGATGGAGCCGGTCTATGTCGAGAAGAATCCGCACCGCAAAGCGCTGCAACGCGCTCTGATCCAGTACCGTCGCCCGGAAAACTATGAGCTGGTCGTCGAGGCGCTGACCATTGCCGGGAGAGAAGATCTGATCGGCTATGGCGCGGATTGCCTGGTTCGTCCGCGCGGGGATATGAAGGGAAAGAAAGGGAGAGCGGCGGCCTCATCGCGGAAACCAAAGAAACGGACGATTCGAAACATCCACCCAAAGAAATCTTAGGAGCTGCCGGACAGAGGAAATGTGGATGCGCGCTATAGGGAAGGCGGCGGAACGGAGGCTGGTATGAAAAAAGTAAAGAAAGGCTGTTACGGTTATATCAAATACGCGAAGATCAAAACGTTCCTGGTCACGTTTGTCTTGTTCGCCATTCCGCTCGTCATCTATGTGACGGGTTACATCCAGACAAAGTCAAGGCTGAATCTGTTTACGTTTGTGGCGATCCTGGGCTGTCTGCCCGCCTGCAAGTCTCTGGTCGGGCTGATCATGATCCTGATGCAGCGCTCCATGCCGGAGGACAAATACCGGGAGGCGAGCAGAGCGGCCGGGGATCTTGTGGCGGGATATGAGCTGGTCTTCACCGCCTATGAACACACGACGCCGGTAAACGCGCTCATCGTCTGCGGCGATCAGGTGGTTTGTTATACGCCGGATGAGAAGGCGGATCTCTCTTACATGGAAAAACACATCTCCCGCATCCTGACACTGAATGGCTTTGCCTCCGCACAGCCGAAGGTGATGAAAGATTTTCGCAGGTATTTACAGCGTGTGTCGGAGATTGCGGATCGCGCGGACCACTATCGGGAAGGCATTGAATTCACGCCGGATGAGCGTTATCCAGAGCTGTCCCGGGAGGAGTTGATCTTCCATACGCTGCTGGCAATCTCACTGTGAATGATAACAGGTGGGCGCTCGGTGAAGGGGCGCGTCTCTGTAAAAATGAGGAAAAATGAAACGGATTACAGTGACCAAAAGGGAGGCAGGGCAGCGCCTCGATAAGCTGCTTGCGCGCTATCTGAACGAAGCGCCGAAGAGCTTCCTTTACAAAATGATGAGAAAAAAGAATATTACGCTGAACGGAAAACGCGCGCAGGGGAATGAGATCGTACAGCCGGGAGATGAGATACGGCTGTTTTTGGCGGAGGAGACGCTGGAGAAATTCCGGAGCGGAGATGCATATTTATCCAGTGAGTCGACAGGAAATGCGGCCGCGGCGAATGCGCGCACAGCGGCGACGTCCGGCCTGTCCGAAAAGCTTCCGGATATCGTCTACGAAGACGAGCATATCCTCCTGCTCAACAAGCCGGCAGGAATGCTCTCTCAGAAAGCCCGGCCGCAGGATGTTTCCCTGGTGGAGTATCTCGCTGCGTATCTGTTGGATTCCGGCGCGCTCACCGCGGAGGAGCTTACAGGCTTCCGCCCCGCAGTCTGCAATCGCCTCGACCGCAACACCAGCGGGATCGTCATCGCGGGGAAGACGCTGGCCGGACTGCAGACGATGAGCCGCCTGCTGAAGGAGCGGACGATTCGAAAGTTCTATCGCTGTGTGGTCGTCGGGGAGCTTTCAGGAAATCGGTATCTGAAAGGATATCTCAGGAAGGATAACGACAACAATATCGTCTGCGTGACAGAAGAGGAGGAGCCAGGCAGTCAGCCGATCGAGACCGAGTACCGTGCGATCGCCTCGAAGAACGGACTTACGCTTCTCGAGGTACATCTGATCACGGGCAGGAGCCACCAGATCCGGGCGCACTTGGCCTCCGTCGGACACCCGATCCTCGGCGATCCGAAATACGGGAACGTTGAAATCAATCGTCAGTACAGAGCGTCGCATGGGATCCAGTCGCAGCTGCTGCACGCGTATCGCCTGGAATTCCCGCAGATGGAAGGATCATTCGACTATCTCTCTGGAAAAGCATTTGTTGCGCCGGAACCGGAGTTTTTTCAAAAGCTGTTGTCAGAATGAGATGCTGCTCTGGTTTGCGTAGTTGATGAAACTGTTCAGGATGTCGTTGTAAAGGTTTTTGCTGACCGGGACGATATCTTCGGACGAAAGACGGATCTGGTAGCGCGTGATCTCGGCGATGTGCTCGAGATTCACCAGATAACTTCTGTGCGGGCGCACAAACGTCAGATCCGGCAGGAGCTGTTCCAGACCTTTGAGCGTTCCGATACAAGTCTCTTTTGTGCCGTTCGTCAGATGGATGACGATTTCATGGCCGTAGATCTCAAAAAAGAGAATATTTGTGATCGGAGTATACAGATGTCCCTTTGTCGTCATGAAGTGAAGCTTCTGCGGGGCGTTTTTTTCGAGGAAGCGATCCACCGCGTTCTCCAGCTTTTCGGGCTCGATCGGCTTTAGAAGATAGTGGAGCGGAGCGGCGTCGTAGCTCTCCACCGCATAGTCTGTAAGCGCCGTCATAAAGACGATATCCGTCTGGTCGTTCTTTTTTCTCAAGGAGCGGGCGAAACGGATCCCCTTTTCCGTATCATAATAGATGTCCAGAAAAAGAAGGCTGAATGGCTCACCGGCTTTCATCGCATGCATCAGATCGGCCGGGTCGTGGAAGATGGAAAGCTGGCAGGACACTTTCCGTGCCGCCAGGGCTTCCTCGAGCATAGGCCGGAACGATGACAGAAAAACAGTGTCGTCGTCGCAGACAGCAATCTTATACATTTTTTTATCCTGCTTTCTTTCATTTTTAAATTTTGATTTATATATATCCTACCACGCTCAATATTCAGAATGCAAGCCGCCTCTTTTCCTATTCGTGTTTCCCTGAGGGCGATTCGTGTAATCAGATTGTCTTTTCTTATAAAGTGTGCCATAATTTTTTATATTATGCGCATTTGTACGGACAATTGAAATGGATCAATCTGAGACATCCGGCATACGAAAGGGAGGATGCGAACATGAGCGATCAAACCAGACAGATCGATGTCCTTGTAGTGGATGACAGCGCCGTCAACCGTAAATTCGCCGAGCGGATCCTCAAAGATGAGTACAGTGTTCTCACGGCGGATTCCGGCCGCCGGGCGCTGGAATTGCTTGAATCATACGAACCGAAGCTGATCCTGCTCGATTTTCGCATGCCGGAGATGGACGGCGCGGAGACCATGGCGAAGATCCGGGCGAATCCGGCCTGGGAAAAGATTCCGGTCGTCATCCTGACCGCGGATTCCGCGCCCGAGACGGAAAAGGAATTCTTCGAGATGGGCGCGGCGGACTTTATCGTCAAACCGTTCGTCCCGATGACGGTCAAAAGCCGGATCGGGCGTATGATCGAGCTGTACGGCCTGCGCGTGGAGCTCGAGGAGAAACTGGAGGAGAAGAGCAGACTGCTCGAAAAAGTCTCGCTGAGCTCGATCCTGGCGATCGCGAACACGATCGACGCCAAGGACGCCTACACCTCCGGGCATTCGGTGCGCGTCGCCAAGTGTTCGGAGGAGATCGCGAAGCGGCTGGGCTGGAGCGAGGAGGAGGTGCGCAACATCTATCACATCGGACTGCTCCACGACATCGGCAAGATCGGCGTGCCGGATTCCATTCTGAACAAGCCGAGCCGCTTAAGCGACGAGGAGTTCGCGCAGATCAAGAAGCATCCGATGATCGGCGGCGAAATATTGAAAAACATCCGTATGATCCCGGGCGTGGCCGACGGCGCGCTCTATCACCACGAGAAATACAACGGAAAAGGTTATCCGTTTGGCCTGGCGGGGGAGGAGATCCCGTACTGCGCGCGTATCATCGCGATCGCAGACGCCTACGACGCCATGACGTCGAACCGCATCTACCGCGCGAAGCTTCCGGATATGAGCGTGGTCGCGGAGTTTGAGCGCTGCGCCGGGACGCAGTTTGACCCGCATCTGGCGCATGTGTTTGTCGGAATGCTGAACGAAGGCTTCTATCTTCCGCCTGAGACCAAGCGGGAGGGCGACGACGCCGTGAACGAGCAGTGGAACATCGTGGATGACAACAGCGCCCTGCTCAACCGCATTCTTTTGGAGTACGGCTCCGGGAAAAACGCGCTGGATTCGCTGACCGGCCTGCACAACCGCGGCTACGGCGAGAAGGCGATCGAGCAGCTTCTCTCAGAAGCGCACAAGGGCGCGCTGATGATCATGGATCTGGACAATTTCAAGAATGTAAATGATACATACGGCCATCTGATGGGCGATAAGGTGCTCCGGCTGCTTGCGGCCGCGCTGTCCGCCAACGTGGAGGACAAGGACGTTCTCTGCCGCCTGGGCGGAGATGAGTTCGTCGCGTTTTTAACGGACGATACGGACAGGGAAAAGCTGATCGGGAGAGTGAATCTGATCATGGAGGCCTTTGCAGCGAGTCTCAGAGAGATCGAGTTCGAGAACCTCACGCATATCTCCGCGGGGATCGCCCTGTGTCCGGCAGACGGAAAGAATTTTTCTATGCTTTACAGCAACGCGGACAAAGCGTTATACTATGTGAAGAAGAACGGAAAAAATTCCTGCAGCTTTTACAGCAGCGACGCGGGAACGACTGTGGTGCGCAAACCCGACACGGATCTCGACCATATCCGGCAGATGCTGGAGGGCAGTATGGACGAGGGGCGCGGGCTTTTCAAAGTGCCCTACGAGGAGTTTCCGAATCTCTACAGTTATCTGTCCCGCTGCGTCAAGCGCAAAGGACAGATGGTTCAGACGATCCTCTTTACGCTTGGAAGCGAGAACCAGGACTATCTGGACAATTCTGTGTGCGAGGAGGCCATGTCGACGCTGGAGGTGGCGGCCGCGTACTCCCTGCGCATGGTGGATGTGGGCAGCCGCTACAGCAGTCTGCAGTATATCGTGATCCTGGTCGATACGAATATCGAGAACGGGAGAATGGTGGCGGATCGTGTGGTGAACCAGTTCTACAAGATCTACGCGGGAGCCGGGGTTACGCTGTCCTACGACATCCAGACGATGGTTGTGAGCAGCTGACCAAAAGCGGTCAGAGACAGAAGACGGAGCCGATGTGAGCATGAACAGACAGAATTCTCAGAAAAAGCTGAATCTAAAAAAATATTACATACTGATCGCGGCAGCCGCTGCGCTGCTCGCCGCCGTCATGTTTGTAAACATGCGTCTGATGTACAATGTCGCGACGAAACAGTCCGAGGAGATCGGCAGCATGCGGATGGAGAACATTGTGACGAATCTGGAGCAGACGCTGAAGCGCACGGAGAACGCTGCCATCCGTGTGGGTGCGAATCTAGCGGAGCTGTTGGAAAATGACGCGGAGGAAGAACAGATACGCGAATTTCTGAGCGAGCAGAAGACGATGGAGCGGGAGCTGTCAGGCGGAAGCTGCAAGAACGTCTTCTGCGTGATCAGAAACCAGGTATACATCTCTGATATGGAGATCCCGGAGGGGTACGTGCTCCAGGACAGAAACTGGTACAAAGGGCTGATGGCGCTGGACCGCGGGGAAGTGTATATCTCGCAGGTGTACGACGACGCCTTTACGGATGATATGTGTTTCACGGTCGCCCAGACCTTGGACGACGGCCAGACGATCATCGGCGTGGACTACAGCGTCGCGGATATACAGTCCTCCGTCGAGTCGATGAGCGAGGACGGATCGGCAGATGCGCTGATCGCGGACAAGGATGGGACGATCGTCGGATATCAGGACGCGTCCCTGCTCGGCGAAAAGCTTTCCTCAAAGCTTCCGGAGTATCAGAGTGTCTTCACAAAAGCGCTGACGAGCGGCGGTTCCGACGCGTCGTTCCGCATGGTGTCCAGGGAAGGACAGGACACGGTGTTCTGCAACCGCACGGAGAACGGCTGGTACTTGATGCTGCGGGTCAACAACTGGCTGCTCTACCGGGACAGCTATATTCAGTTCGTGTGCAATCTTATCGTCATGATAATTGTGGTGATCGTCTTTCTTGTGCTCTACCTGATCGCCTGCCGCCAGCGTCTCCGCATGGAGCAGACGCTTGAGGCGAGAGAGGAGCTGCTGTCCGCCATGCCGGAATCCTTCCGCGTGTCGTTTGAGAAAATGGCCGATATGCAGGGGAAGAAAGAGCCTGTGCAAAAGAGGGGCGGCAAGCGTGCGATCCTCACTGCAAAGGAACGGCACTGGTTTGAGACTTCGATCATCGTGGCTCTGGCCCTGACCATGCTCCTGACGATTACGATCACGACGATGATGACGTTGCGCTGGGGGCGTTCCAGACTGGAGGAGGAGGCGCGCGGATACAATTACGAGGTGAGCGCATGGATCCTGGAGCAGAAGAGCATTCTGGATCTGTTTTCCTATACGGTGGCGGCTCAGCCGGAGATGCTTTCCGACTACGACGACATGGTGAACTTTCTGGATCAGATCACGAAGCATTACAACGGGATCTCTGCCACCTACATCGCGAACCCCGATTTTCCGCACGGCCATCCGATGGTGATGAACAACGGCTGGGTCCCGGACGAGGACTATGTGGAGGAGGAGCGCGTGTGGTACACCGGGGCGATGGAGGCGGAAGATTTCAACATCACGGAGCCTTACTATGACGCGCGCACGGGCAAGTACTGTATCACCTTCTCAAAGAAGGTGGAGACAGACAGCGGCGAGTTTCTGGGCGTGTTCGCCATCGATTTCTATCTGGATGTGCTGATGGAGATATTAGGCGACGGTTATTCCGGAACCGGCTACGCCTTCCTCGTGGACAAAGAGGGCAGGATCATCAACCACCCGAACCCGGAGTACCAGTACACGGGGGAGGGCACGCCGAACATTCATGACCTGGTGTATGAGAAGATCTACAATTCCTCAAAGATTGTGATCCTGCGCGACTATGACGGAAAGCTGAAGGCCTGCAGCTCCATGGAGGAGAGCCTTTCCAATTTCAAGGTCATCGTGGTGAACGATTTCTGGATGATCTACGGGGATGTGCTGCGGTACGCGCTGCTGTTCCTCGTCCTGTTCGGCGCATGTATCGGCGCGGTCGTTCTGCTGATGAACAATATGGTGCGCTGGCAGCATGAGACGGACGTGCAGCTGCAGGATGCGGCGGACGCCGCGCGGGCGGCCGATCAGGCGAAATCGCTCTTTCTGGCCCAGATGAGCCACGAGATCCGCACGCCGATCAACGCGGTGCTCGGCATGAACGAGATGATCCTCCGCGAGAACAACGACGCCAATATCCAGGAGTACGCGGCCCAGATCCGCAGCGCAGGTTCCACGCTGCTCACGCTGATCAACGGGATCCTCGATTTCACGAAGATCGAAAGCGGCAGGATGGAGATCCAGCCCGTGGTGTACGAGACGGGTATGATGATCTTAAACCTTGTGAACCTGATCACGGACAGGGCACAGTCAAAGGGGCTTGCGCTGAACCTGGAGATCGATCCGACGCTCCCGGAGGAGCTGTACGGGGACGATGTGCGCGTGCGACAGATCATCACGAACCTGCTGACGAACGCGGTGAAATACACGCAGGAGGGCGGCGTCACCCTGAAGATCGAGGGCAGACGCCGGGAGGGGGACGACATCACTCTCTATGTGGAGGTGAAGGACACCGGCATCGGCATCCGCGAGGAGGACATGGAACGGCTCTTCGGCATGTTCCAGCGGCTGGACCAGGAGAAGAACCGCAACATCGAGGGCACGGGCCTTGGGATCCCGATCGTGCAGAATCTCCTGCACATGATGGGGAGCGAACTGAAAGTCGAGAGCGTCTACGGGGAGGGTTCCGTCTTTTCCTTTGAGCTGGTACAGCAGGCGATGTCCTCCCGGGAGATCGGCGACTATCGTCAGAGCTTCCAGAAGCTGCTGGGCAGGCAGCAGAAGGAGGAATATGTCTACGCCCCGGACGCGCGCATCCTGGTGGTGGACGACACGGCGGTCAATCTGCGCGTGGTGCGCAATCTGTTGGGACGCAACGGCGTGCAGCTTGACACGGTGTCCAGCGGAATGGAGTGTATCGAGAAGGTTGAGAACGCGCATTACCATATCGTTTTCCTGGATCATATGATGCCGCAGATGGACGGGGTCGAGACCTTCGCAAGGCTCAGGGACGAAAAGCTTCTGCCGGACGATACGGCCGTGATCATGATGACGGCGAACGAGATCGTGGGCGTGCGGGAGGAGTACCTGAAGCAGGGATTCACCGATTACATTTCGAAGCCGATCGCGGTCAAGCAGCTTGAGGAGATGCTTGCGAAGCATTTGCCGCCGGAGCTGGTCAGCTATCGCGAGGTCCGCAAGACTGCGGGGCGGACGGAGCAGGCACAGGCGACGGGCGCGTCCGACGGATCAAACGCACAGAGACAGTCCTCTCAGACAGACATAGAAGAATTGTCTGCGCAGCAGCCGATGAGAGAAGTATGGAAGGAAGCAGAAAGCCCAGCACAGCCTGCGGAGGATGCACAGAAGGAAACGGAACGTTCGACGCAGGAGGCGGAAAACCAAGAAAGCGCCGGGCTGACAGGCGGCGAAGAAGACGGAGCGCAGCTGGAGACGGACGACGGCCCGATCCCGGGGATCCAGATGAGCGTCGGCCTCACCTACTGCGCGGATGATGAGGAGTTTTACCGTGAGATGCTGGAGGAATATGTCGCCGACAGCACGGCGGATGAGCTGGACGGATACAGAACTGCAGAGGACTGGGATAATTATCTGGTGAAGGTCCACGCGCTGAAGAGCGCGTCCCGCACGATCGGAGCCATTGCGCTTGGCGGACGGGCCTTTGCTCTTGAGACGGCGACACGGGAAGGCGACTATGAATTTGTGAAGAGCCATCACGGGAAGCTGATCGAAGATTACCGGAAGCTTCTCGAGGATATCCGGAATTATCTGGAGCCGACACCGTGACAGATTCCGGCTGATGTCCGTATTTGCCTGCCGATGTCCCTGCGAGTGCAAACGGTTCCGCGTCATGCATGGCTGGCGCCGGACCGCAGATTCAGAACCGTCTTTACAGAGAATTCGAAGGCGTTTTTTTCTATCTTCAGGAGGCTGTCATATTTCTCTGCGATGTTTGACATCGCTTTCAGACCGTATCCATGGGTGCGGCTCCTAAGCTTTCGGCGCTGCTGTGCGGCGTCGGAAGCTTTTTCCTGTTCCGGGGACATGCTGTTCGTGCAGCCGATCGCCAGATAATTGCCGTGCACGTTCATATTGACGTGGATGTAGCGCTCCGACGCAGGATCCATGCGCTCGCAGGCCTCCAGGGCATTCTGGAGCATGTTGGAGAGGAAAACGCTGAGGTCTTCATCCTGGATCGTCAGCTCTTCAGGGACAGACAGGCTGTGTTTCACCTGAATGCCCTCTTTTGCCGCACGGTTCAGATAGGATCCGGCGATCACATTCACGATCGTATTCTGGCTGTAGCGGAACACGGGCAGTCCGTTCAGCTCTTTTTCCACTGATGTGATGTATTCTTCCGCGCGCCCGGTTTCTCCTTCCCGGAGAAATCCGAGGAGTGCCGTCAGGTGATGCGACATCTCGTGCCGCAGGGAATGGGTCTCGCCCTCCGCGTCCAGCATGCGGTTGTATTCTTCCAGGGTAGCGCGGCCGCGCTCCTCCAGCACGGTGACCATGGTACGGGTCTCCGTGCTCCTCCGCAGAAATTCCACCACGAGGATGATGACTGCCATCGCCGCGCAGGTATCCTGTATCAGCGCCATAAGCGTGACAAAATATCCGCTAAATGCCATGGAAATGATGAACTCGAGACACTCGAGCGCATTGCCGTCATATGCGCGGTTCGCCTCCGAGAAAACACAGAGGACAAAGACCGTCGCCGTCAGCGCCGTATACATGAGAACGCGTTTGCGGTCGCTCTGTTTTCTCCCGCGGACAATGAAGTCGAAGAGAAAGACCGCTATAAACAGCAGCGCAAGCAGGAAGGTTCCCTGCCCGACGACATCCGCCGCGAGATAGCCGTCCCTGGAGCTCATAAAGAGCTGGACGCCGATATACACGCTCCAGACGGCTGTGCCGCCAAGGAGCACCAGACGTCTCCAACCGTGCAGAAGAAACGCGAGATACAGACACAGCGGGAGAATATAATATTCGCCCAGGATCTGGATCGCGGCGTGTTCCTCCACCTCGCCGACGACACTGACGGTCGACCCGGTCAGTGTGGACACAAACAAGAACAGAAAGTACAGGGCCAGAAGAAAGATACGGGGATCCTTTTTACCGTTCGGGATATCCAGCACGAATACCATGATCAGGAGGAGAAAGCAGATGGCGCAGAGGATCAAAAGAGTGATCGGCATCACAAGATCCGCCAGGTATGGGGCGTATCTGGACTCATAGCTTCCCAGAGACGGGTAGACAGGTTCATAATTCGGCACTTCTCCGAAAAAGTAGGTGGTGATCCTCAGAGTTTTACCGCGGCAGTCATCCGGCAGGGAAAGCCGCACCGTGCTGCCGTACGGGAAAAATTCGTTTTTCAGCGCAGTTCTTTTCCGGATTTCCGGATTTGTCTCCTCAAGGAGCAGGAACCCTTCCTCGTTCCGTTCTCCGTCCGGAAGCTCGGAGAAGAGCAGAAGGTTGTCCAGATAGATCTCGACCAGCTTGTTTTCGTATTGTACGGTCTCGATCTCTGCCATAGCTTTTATTTCCTCCGTCATGACGCGCGAGATGCTCACAGCCTGTATGGGCGCGTCTGCCGGAAAGGATATCGCGTCGTACTCGCCGAATACCGGCGTCTCGACCGTCACTTTCCCGCCTGAGAGGACTTCATACTTCCAGCCGAAATTCAGGGAAGAGGTATCCCGCAGATAGAAATCCGCCTTGTCGGTGCGGGCAAGCCCCCAGAGGATATTAAGAAACACAAGGACTGTGATCACGATGAAAACGAGTCCGATTACATACTGCGTCTGATATTCCGAGCGTTTTTTCCGCATAGTAAGTTCCCCTTCTGATCTTGCGATTCGCATCTGCTCACAAGGACGGGAAGCCAGTCCGCCCTGTCTTTGCATCCGTTCACGAAACCGTATTTTCTGTAAGACGCACACATCGACATTATAGTATACCCGTACGGATTTTACAACAAAAAGCGGGTTCTTTTCGGCTTGACGAAAACAGGCGGGAAAGGCATAATAGAGAAATGATA
Source organism: uncultured Lachnospiraceae bacterium (assembly GCA_947626285.1). Classification (GTDB taxonomy): domain Bacteria; phylum Bacillota; class Clostridia; order Lachnospirales; family Lachnospiraceae; genus Choladousia. The sequence continues at coordinate 50,765 of CANQRR010000008.1, read as the reverse complement.
AGGTTGACGACCTGAAGGATGAGGGGAAAGCTATGGCGACATGGAAGACGCGGGGGCTGAGGGGGTCCACGCTGGAAGAACTGATCAATCGGACAAACGAGCTGTATCTGGAGAAGGGACTGGCGCTGATCCAGAAGGTGCCGACGCCGATCACGCCGCTCCAGATCGACAAGGACAGCCGGCACATCACGCTCGCCTACTTCGATCAGAAGAGTACGGTTGACTACATCGGCGCGGTGCAGGGGATTCCGGTCTGTTTCGACGCGAAGGAGTGCACGTCGGACACCTTTGCGCTGCAGAACATCCATCCGCATCAGGTGGAGTTCATGACGCAGTTTGAGAAGCAGGGGGGCGTCTCCTTCCTGATTCTTTTCTATACGGCGCGCAACGAACTGTTTTATCTGCCTTACCGGGATATGATGCGCTTCTGGACGCGCGCGCAGGAGGGCGGGCGCAAGAGCTTCCGCTACGAGGAGCTCGACCAGGACTACTACATCGAGCCGCATCACGGTTTTTTCGTCCCGTATCTGGACGCGCTCCAGACGGATCTGGAGGCGCGGGAGGAGTAAAGATCAGGTCTTATACGAGAATACAGGAGAGAAAAGAAAGATTTGACAGCCGCGCCCGTTGATATTAAGATATATCCGTAACAAAATCTGTCAGGGGAGAGAAATCTATGCAGAGGATCTTACACACGCCGGAGGGCGTGCGGGACATATACAGCAGGGAGTGCGAGCAGAAGCTTGCGCTGCAGGACAGACTGCACGCGGTCATCCGCTCTTACGGGTACCGTGACATCGAGACGCCGACGTTTGAGTTCTTCGACGTGTTCAGCAAGGAGATCGGGACGATCCCTTCGGCGGAGCTCTACAAGTTTTTTGACCGGGAGGGCAACACGCTGGTGCTGCGCCCGGATTTCACGCCGCCCGTCGCGCGCGCCGCGTCAAAGTATTTTCTGAACAACAACATGCCGGTGCGCCTGACCTATCTCGGGCAGGCGTTTGTCAACAATTCAAGCTATCAGGGGCGTCTAAAGGAGACGACGCAGATTGGCGGCGAACTCATGGGGGAAGACAGTGTGGACGCGGATGCGGAGATCGTCGCGCTCGCCGTGCAGATGATGCTTGCGTCCGGACTGAAGGAATTCCAGATCACGCTCGGACACGCGGGCTTTTTTCACGCGCTCGCGAAGGAGGCGGGGTTCGACGCACCGGTCGTCGCGGAGCTCAAGGAGCTGATCACGAGCAAAAATACGTTTGGTGTGGACAAGCTGGTCTCAGAGCAGACCGTCGGGGAACCCCTCGCGAAAGCGTTCACGGCGCTTACCGGGCTGTTCGGCACGGAGGAGATGCTCGCTCGCGCGGAAGCGCTGACCGACAATCCCCAGGCGCTCTCGGCGGTTGCCCGTCTGCGCGAGGTCTGGGAGACGCTGAAGCTTTACGGAGTTGAAAAGTACGTGTCGTTCGACCTCGGCATGCTGAGCCGTTATATGTATTACACCGGTATCATTTTCCGCGGGTATACTTACGGGATCGGGGACGCGGTCATCAAGGGCGGACGCTACGATGATCTGCTCGGGTATTTCGGACAGGACGCCCCGGCGGTCGGATTCGTGGTGGTCGTCGACCAGCTCTTAAGCGCGCTTTCCAGGCAGAAGGCTGTGCAGGAAACGGCGGCGGACCGCTGTATGATCTTTTATGACAAAGCGCATCAGGCTGAGGCGGTGCAGAGGGCTTCCGGGCTACGGGCTTCCGGGAAAAATGCGGAGCTTGTCCGGGTCACGTCGGGACGTACACAGGAGGACTGCCGGAATTACGCCCGTTCGGCGGACTGCGAGAATGTGATCGAACTATTTTAAAAACTATGAGGAATGATCTATCTATGGAGAGACAGGAGAGATATCTGACATTCGCGCTCACGAAGGGACGTTTGGCGAGTAAAACGATGGAATTGTTTGAACGGATCGGGCTCACCTGTGAGGAGATGAAGGATCCGGATTCGCGGAAGCTGATCTTTGTGAATGAAGAACAGAAGCTTCGTTTTTTCCTGGCGAAGGGACCGGATGTGCCGACCTATGTAGAGTACGGGGCGGCGGATATCGGGATCGTCGGCCGGGATACGATCCAGGAGGAAGGCCGGAAGATCTATGAGGTGCTGGATCTCGGCTTCGGAAAATGCAGGATGTGCGTGTGCGGACCGGAATCCGCGCGCGAGCTCTTGAAAGGGCAGGAACTGATCCGCGTGGCGACGAAATACCCGCGCATCGCGAAGGATTATTTTTATAATCAGAAAAATCAGACCGTGGAGATCATCAAGCTCAACGGTTCCATAGAGCTCGCGCCGATCGTCGGACTCTCCGAGGTGATCGTCGATATCGTGGAGACCGGCAGTACGCTGCGGGAGAACGGTTTGACTGTGCTCGAGGAAGTGTGTCCTTTATCCGCACGCGTCGTCGTGAATCCGGTCAGCATGCGGATGGAGCAGGAGCGGATCGCCGGACTGCTGTCGCGGCTGAATGAGGCGATCCAGAAGCAATGATCCTGAGCGCTGCGGCGCCGGGGCAGACAGCCCTATTCCCATTGCGAACGGAAATGCAGGGGAGAAAGGATTATCCGGAGATCAGATCAAAACAGACAAGAGAGGCAAATGACATGCAGATCATAAAACTGACGGAAGAGACGAGGAAAAATATTCTGGATCAGCTCTTAAAACGCAGCCCGTCCAGTTACCAGGGCTATGAGGAACGCGTGAACGCGATCGTGGAGCAGGTGCGCGAAAAAGGCGATGAAGCGGTGTTCGGATATACGAAGCAGTTCGACGGCGTGGAGGTCTCCGCACAGACTGTGCGCGTCACACAGGTGGAGATCGACGAGGCCTATCGGCACGTTGAGCCCGGCTTTCTCGACGTGGTGAGAAAAGCGCTCGTCAACATCCGCGGCTATCATGAAAAGCAGCGGAAATACAGTTGGTTTGACAGCACGGAGAATGGTACGATGCTCGGACAGAAGATCACGCCGCTTGCCACGGTCGGCGTCTATGTGCCGGGCGGGAAAGCGGTCTACCCGTCGTCCGTGCTGATGAACGTCGTGCCGGCGAAGGTGGCCGGGGTGCCGCGCATCGTGATGACGACGCCGCCCGGAAAAGATGGAAAGATTCCGGTGAACACGCTGATCGCGGCCAACGAGGCGGGCGTCGACGAGATTTACAAGGTCGGAGGCGCGCAGGCGATCGCGGCGCTCGCGTTTGGGACGGAGAGTATTCCGAAGGCGGACAAGATCACAGGCCCGGGAAATATTTATGTGGCGCTCGCGAAGAAAGCGGTCTTCGGCCACGTCAGCATTGACTCCGTGGCCGGGCCGAGCGAGATCCTTGTGCTGGCCGACGAGACGGCGAACCCGCGCTATGTGGCGGCCGATCTGCTCTCACAGGCGGAGCACGACGAGATGGCGTCGGCGATCCTCGTGACGACGAGCGAGACGCTCGCGAAAGCGGTGGCGGAGGAGATCGAGGGTTTCCTGAAGACGCTCTCCCGCGCGGAAATCATCCGGAAATCGCTGGAACAGTATGGATTTATCCTGCTTGCGGACAGTCTGGACGACGCGGTCGAGACGGTCAATGAGATCGCCTCCGAGCATCTGGAGATCGTGACGAAGGACGCGTTTCAAGTGATGACCAGGATTCGCAACGCGGGCGCGATCTTCATCGGGGAGTACAGCAGCGAGCCGCTGGGCGATTACTTCGCCGGACCGAACCATGTGCTTCCGACGAACGGTACCGCGAAATTTTTCTCGGCGCTGTCTGTGGACGACTTTATCAAGAAATCGAGCATCGTCTACTATTCGCGCGAGGCGCTGGAGCCGATCCATCGGGATATTATCGCCTTTGCCGAGGCGGAGCAGCTGACTGCGCACGCGAACTCGATCCGGGTGCGTTTTGAGGAGCAGGACTGACGCGTACGCGCGGCGGAGAGCGGTCCGGGTAGGAGCAGACAAAGCTGATACATGGAACACAGAGAGACAGACGGATTACAGCGAGACGCATGGATTATTCAAAATGGATTACGGATATTGTCGGCAAGGGTAGACAGATAAGGAGAACGATATGGGAAGACAGGCGGAAGTAGTGAGAAATACGAAAGAGACGCAGATCCGCATCCGGCTAAATCTGGATGGGACAGGCGCATACAAGATAAGCACCGGCGTGGGATTTTTCGACCATATGCTGGAAGGCTTCGCGCGCCACGGACTGTTTGATCTAGAGGTCGATGTAAAGGGAGATCTCAAGGTGGACTGTCACCACACGGTGGAGGATACCGGCATCGCGCTCGGGCAGGCGATCCGGGAAGCACTCGGTGAGAAAAAGGGCATCCGCAGATACGGGAGCAGTATTCTCCCGATGGATGAGACGCTGATGCTGTGCGCTCTGGATCTCGGCGGCCGTCCATACTTTGGTTCGGATGTCGCGTTCCAGACTGAACGGATTGGGGATCTGGACACAGAGATGGTGCGGGAATTTTTCTATGCCGTTTCCTATTCTGCGGCGATGAACCTGCATTTCAAAATGCTGAGCGGAGGAAACAGTCACCACATGGCGGAGGCGATGTTCAAAGCTTTCGCGAAAGCGCTGGATGAGGCGGTCGGACTGGATCCGCGCATCACAGATGTTCTGTCGACCAAGGGAACGCTTGCCTGAAAAAATGCAGAATGGATGAGATGATATGAAAAAGAAAGAAATGATCGTACCGCTTTACTTAAAAGCAGGACGGGCAGTGAAAGACCGGATGGATCCGGGGTCGTTTGCCTCCGGCGATGCGGTCGCGCTGGCGGAGGCCTACGACCACGCTGGGGCGGATGCACTTCTGGTATTTGACCTGTCGGAGGGCGACGCCGAACATGACCGGTCGATCGGGTTGATCAAGGAGATGGTGCGCGCGACCGACATCCCGGTGTACGGAGGCGGAAACATTCGGCGCGCGGAGGACGTGAAGAAGCTTCTCTACGCCGGCTGCCGCAGGGTTTTCCTGAATTACGCGAAGGAGGGCAATGTCAGCCTGGCGGGGGAGGTCTCAAAGCGCTTCGGCAGGGAGAAGATCCTTGCCTGCGTGCGGACGGATCGGGAGTTTGCGCAGGCGAAGGCACAAGCCGCACTGCTTGGCGGCGTCATATTTCCGGAAGGATTTCTCTCCGACGGATCTGCGGTGAACGCTGAGGATATGACTTTCGAAGAGCGCATCTGCATGTGCGAAGAGGCGAAGGAAACAGGGGATACGGACGAAAGGGGACGCTTCTGTCCGATCGCTTCCTCTGACAGTGTCACAGCGCTCTGCGCGCGGAAGTTCATGGAGCCGGACTATCCATTGATGGAGCTGAAACACGCGCTGAAAGAGCAGGGGATTCCGGTCAACCTGTTTGAATCCGCCCTTTCCTGGGAAGAGGTCAAGACAAACAGCGACGGCCTGCTCCCGGTAGTCGTGCAGGGCTACAAGACCCAGGAAGTGCTGATGGTGGCCTATATGAATCGGGAGGCGTTCGAGACGACCGTCGCGAGCGGAAGGATGACCTATTACAGCCGCAGCCGTCAGGAGCTTTGGATCAAGGGGCTGACCTCCGGGCATTTCCAGTATGTGAAAGAGCTGCGCATCGACTGCGACAACGACACGCTGCTCGCGAAGGTGGCCCAGGTGGGCGCGGCCTGCCATACCGGGAACCGGAGCTGTTTCTACCGCACGATCCTGAAGAAGGAGTACGATGCGGCCAATCCGCTGAAGGTGTTTGAGGATGTGTTCGCAGTGATCGAGGATCGCAGGCTTCATCCGAAAGAAGGTTCCTATACCAATTATCTCTTTGACAAGGGGATCGACAAGATCCTCAAGAAGGTGGGCGAGGAGGCGACTGAGATCGTAATCGCGGCCAAGAACCCGGACCCGGAGGAGATCAAGTATGAGATTTCCGATTTCCTCTACCATGTGATGGTGCTGATGGCGGAAAAGGGCGTCAGCTGGGAGGATATCACGGAGGAGCTGGCACGGCGCTGATTCGACCGGTCGGACCTTCAAAAATTATGGCGGAAAAAGCGCAGGACAATAGGGAGCATTCTTCGCAGGATGAAAGGAGTGGTGAGCATATGAGACAGAAAAGATGGATCTTAGGAGCGCTGTGCGCGCTGTGCATGGCGGCTTTCGGGGGCGCAGGCGTGCAGGCCGCGTTTGCCCCGGAGGTGGAAACCTCCTACAATACCGCGGTGCAGGGACAGGACGCGCTGGACGGCCTGGATGTGAGCGTCAGCGAGACGACGGTGTCTTCTGAGACGAACCTGTCCTCTGAGAAAAAAGTGCAGTTGAAGCTGTCCGGGATCAAGAGCAATTTCCTGAAAGCGTCCATAGAGACGCTTACGGACGAGAGCTCTTCGACCAGTTATTATCTGGACGGATACTACTACACGGCATCCGCGGATGGCAAGCAGAAGCGCGCGATGGAGCGCGAAGATATCTGGACGATGATCAATTCGGAGATCTATCTGGATATGACGAGCAATTATCTGAAAATGCTCTACTCGAAAAGCGACGGGGCCGGGACGACCTATTACTTCGGCGCCACGGCTGAGACGCTCGGCGATTACGCGAAGAAGCTGCTGACCGGAGTCGGGCCCGACGAGGGCGTCACGATCGACTCTCTGCAGGGCACCATGGACACGGACAAGGATGGGCATGTGGTGCAGAGACGCCTTCAGATCATCTATACGGTCTCCTCCGAAGACCACGCGGAGACCTTTTTCACGCAGGCGCTCGCACAGTTCCATTCGAATGAGGATGGCGTGACGATCGATCTCCCGGACCTGTCCGATTACAAAGAGCCGGAGCCGGAGGAGCCGGTTATGACGATCACGCCGCTTGTCCGCACCGTCTACGCGACGGCGGATGTCAACGTGCGCGCGGCCGGAAATCTGAGCGCCGCGGTTCTGGGCGGCCTGTACGCCGGTTCCGGCGTCACGCAGACCGGGTATACGAGCGACGGCTGGATCCAGATCCAGTACAACGACGGAACTACCGGCTATATCTGGGGCGACTACGTCAGCACGAAGAAGCCGGTGCTCACCAAAAATATGAACGGAACCATGTACGCGACGGTCGGTGTCAATGTGCGGGCGGACCATTCGTCCGACTCCGCGATCCTGGGCGGTCTTGCCAAAGGGCAGGTGGTCGAGGTCACGGGCGCTACCGATAACGGCTGGATCCGTGTGAAACTTTTTGGAAATATCGGCTATGTCTACGCGGAGTATCTGTCGTGGGCGAAGCCGGTGACAGACAGCTACGTGTCGAACGCGACGGTGAGCGGCACGGTCCTGGACGCTTCCTACGGTTCTCTGCTGGTGCGTTGCGACGACGGGCGGGGCGACGTCAGCTTCAACACGATGTACGCGGAGATGCAGCTTGCGGATACGATCTGCACGGGCGACCGGGTCGTGGTCAGTTACTCAGGAGCGGGCGCGCCGTACACGGCGAACAAGGTCGTCGACGATACGCGGCACGAGGGCGTGGAGGAGCGGTCGTACAGTGTGGAGGGCGTCGTGACGGCATGCACTTCCTCGAAGCTGGAGCTCTCCGGATCAGACGGCGTCTACCGCACGTTTGACATTTCGAACACGGACCTTGAGATGTCCGGTTCACCACGCGTGGGACAGGTCGTCGAGGTCACATGGATGTCCGCGGCCAACGGCGTTGAGACGAGAAACATCGACGCGCTGCGGGTGCGCGGATAAGACGGATATGCTGCGGCGGATCAGGGAGCGGTTTCCTGATCCGTCGTATGATAAAGGGAAAACGGTAAGACATTCGGACAGAGGTTGATGATTGCATGAGAAAACTTGCGTTGAGCGATGAGATCCTGCTGAGCATTGAGAAGCCTGCCCGCTACATCGGCGGGGAGGTCAACTCAGTAATGAAGAAAAAAGATGAGGTGGCGATCCGCTTCGCGATGTGCTTCCCGGACGTTTATGAGATCGGGATGTCCCACCTCGGGATTCAGATCCTGTACGACATGTTCAACCGCAGAGAGGATGTCTGGTGCGAGCGCGTCTATTCGCCGTGGGTGGACCTGGACAAGATCATGCGCGATAAGAAGATTCCGCTGTTTGCCCTGGAGTCTCAGGATCCGATCCGGGCGTTCGACTTCCTGGGAATCACCCTGCAGTATGAGATGTGCTACACAAACGTTCTGCAGGTGCTGGACTTAAGCGGGATCCCGCTGCTTTCAAAGGAGCGGCAAGAGGACTGCCCGATTGTGATCGGCGGCGGCCCGTGCGCGTACAATCCGGAGCCGCTCGCGGCGTTCTTTGATCTGTTTTACATTGGAGAGGGCGAGACGGTCTACGACGCGCTGTTCGATCTGTACAAAGCATGCAAAAAGGAAGGAGTGCCACGGCAGGAGTTCCTTCGCAGAGCCGCGCGGATACCGGGCATCTATGTACCGTCCCTCTATGAGACGACTTACCATGAGGACGGAACGATCGCGGCTTTTACGCCGCTTGAGGCGGATATCCCGGCCGTTGTTGAAAAACAGGTACAGATGGATATGACGGATGCGCCGTACCCGGACGCGCCGATCGTTCCGTTTATCAAGGTGACGCAGGACCGCGTCGTTCTTGAGATCCAGCGCGGCTGCATCCGCGGTTGCCGCTTCTGCCAGGCGGGGATGATCTACCGTCCGACCAGAGAGCGCAGCCTCTCCTGCCTGAAAGAACACGCGGATCGGATGCTTGCAAGCACCGGACATGAGGAGATCTCCTTAAGCTCCTTGAGTTCCAGCGACTACAGTGAACTGCCGGGGATCGTCAACTATCTGATTGAAGAGTACCAGGATAAAAAGATCAATATTTCCCTGCCTTCCCTGCGCATCGACGCATTCTCGCTCGACGTCATGAGCAAGGTGCAGGACGTGCGGAAGAGCAGCCTGACATTTGCGCCGGAGGCGGGTTCACAGCGATTGCGCAACGTGATCAACAAGGGATTGACGGAAGAAGTGATCTTGCAAGGCGCGGACGAGGCATTCCACGGCGGTTGGAACAAAGTCAAGCTGTATTTCATGCTGGGGCTTCCGACTGAGACGGAGGAGGATCGCAGGGAGATCGCGCACCTGGCGGAGCGGATCGCCGAAAAATATTATGAGATCCCGAAGGAGCAGAGAAACGGAAAGTGCCAGATCACCGTCAGCACCTCCTTTTTTGTCCCGAAGCCGTTCACGCCGCTCCAGTGGGCTTCGATGTTCCAGCCGGGCGATTATCTCGGCTTCGCGAAGACGGTCAACCATGAGATCAAGGCAATGCTGAACCAGAAGAGCATCCGCTACAACTGGCACCACGCGGATGTGACCCTGCTGGAAGGCGTGTTTGCGCGCGGGGACCGCCGGATCTGTGACGTGATTCTGGATGCCTACCGGCGCGGGGCGTTGTACGACGCCTGGACGGAGTGCTGGGATTATGACCGCTGGCTGCAGGCGTTTGAGGCGGTCGGCGTTGACATGGATTTCTACACGATGCGGGAGCGGAGCCTGGATGAGATTTTGCCCTGGGATTTTATCCGCGTCGGCGTGTCCAAGGAATTTCTGAAAAAGGAATGGAAGAAGGCGCACGAGGAGACCGTGACGCCGAACTGCCGCGAACAGTGCTCCGGCTGCGGAGCGGCGGCGTACCATGGCGGCGTGTGTACGATGAAGCGCGCCTGAGCCTGCCGGCGAGGGAATGGAAAACAGAAACGGGAAACGGAAACACACGCCGGCGAAAACCGGATTCGGAAGGAGTTTCGGCTTTGAAGGTAAGAGTGAAATTCTCTAAGCAGGGAAATATGAAATTTATCGGGCATCTCGACGTGATGCGCTATTTCCAGAAGGCGATCCGGCGCGCAGGCATCGATATCGCGTACACGGAAGGCTTAAGCCCGCATATGATCATGTCGTTCGCGTCCCCGCTCGGCGTGGGACTGACGAGCGATGCGGAGTACATGGATATCGAGCTGCGCACGCCAATCTCATCCCGCGCGGCAATTGACGCGCTGAATCGCGTCGGCGTCGAGGGAATCAGCGTGACGGGATTCTATGAGGTTCCGGAGGGCAAGGCGAATAAGGCCATGACGCTCGTGGCCGCGGCGGACTATATCGTGCGGTTTCGGGCGGGATATGAGCCGGAGCGTCTGCAAAGAAGTGTGCAGGAAAAAGAAGCTGCGGCCTGTGCGGAAGAAAGGATAGATCTGGCATCGGCGGTGGAGTCATTCTGCGCACGGAGAGAGATCCCCGTGTGGAAAAAAACGAAAAAATCAGAAAGAGAAGTGGATATCCGCCCGATGATATACGAGATGCGTTATGTGCCTGTCATGGAGCAGAGCAAGGCGAAGGCGGAGTCGGACGCAGAAGAGGAGAAGACAGCCGCGAATCCCGGAGCCGTCTTTCTGCGGCTCGCGTCGGGCAGCGCGGCAAACCTCAAACCGGAGCTTGTGATGGATGCGCTGCTTGGGTCGTACGGTGTGGAAGCGTCGCCTTTTGCGTATGAGATCAACCGCTGCGAACTCTACGCGGATACGACAAGTGACACGGCTCAAAAAACGGACGAAAGCGTGACTGTCATGTGCGCCGGAGAAACGCGCAGACTGACACCGCTTGGCGCGCTCGGCAGGGAGATTCTGTGATGGACAAAAAATATCTGATCACCCGCATGAATGGAAAGATCTGTTCCTTCCTGCTGGATGGGCAGAGAGCGCTGGAGATCCACTGCGATCCTCCTCAGGCCAAATATGTGCTCGGCAGCATTTACATCGGCAGGATCAAAAACATCGCAAAGAACATAGGGGCGGCTTTTGTGGAGATCGCGCCGGGCGTGTTGTGCCATCTGGCGTTGGACGACATAAAGCGCCCTGTTTACATGAAAAAGGGCGCTTCCAAACTTCCGCAGGCCGGAGACGAACTTCTGGTGCAGATCGCGCGGGAGGGCATGAAGACAAAATACCCTTCTGTGACGACCAATCTGGCACTGCATGGGAAATATGTGCTTCTTACGACCGGAAAGGACCGGAATTCCGTCTCCGCAAAGCTTCCCAGGGGAGAGAAGGAAAGGCTTTTGTCTCTCGCAGCCGCATATGGAACGAATGCAGGGAATTCCGGTCGGCACTCGATCGGGCCAGATCCTGAAAGGGAAGCAGGAGACCGAAATATGACAAACGAAGCGGAAGCGGGCGATCGCGCGGCAGGCAGATACAGCTGGCTCTTTCGTACGAATGCAGGCGGTGCACCGGAGGATTATCTTCTCCGGGACATGGCGCAGCTGGAAGAACGCTATAAAAGACTGATGGCTCACGCGCAGTACCGTCCCTGTTTTTCCTGTTTGTATGAGGAGCCTCCCGCGTATCTGCACCGATTGTCCAATCTCTACGATTCGGAGGCGGAGCAGATCTTGACTGACGAGGAAGAATTGTACCGTGAGATCCGTGAATATCTCTCCGAACGCCAGCCGGAAGACTTGAGAAAGCTCTCCCTGTATCAGGACGATCTTTTGCCAATGCAAAAGCTGTATTCGCTGGAATCCCAGCTCGCGCAGGCGCTGCAGGAGCGCGTCTGGCTGAAGTCGGGAGGCTATCTTGTGATCCAGCAGACGGAAGCGCTCACGGTGATCGATGTCAATACCGGAAAGTTTGAGGGCGGAAGAGAGCGCGAAGCCGCCTTTTTGAAGATCAACCGTGAGGCGGCCGCAGAGATCGCGCGCCAGCTGAGACTGCGCAACCTGAGCGGGATCATCGTCGTGGATTTTATCAACATGGAAAAAGAGGAATCCCGCCGGATCCTTCTCTCAGAGCTGGAGGAGGAGCTTCGCCGGGATCCGGTTCACACCGTTCTCGTGGATATGACGAAGCTCTCGCTTGTCGAGATCACCCGTCAGAAGCGCGAGCGCCCTCTGGCGGAATGTGTGAGAGCAGTATAGCTTCGCTGCATGCTTTTTTTCGAGCATGCAGCGGTTTTTGTGTAATCAGGAGATTTTGACGCCCGGAAAACTTTTGTCGAATTTCACGGAAGCGTTATATTCAGATAGCTTCTCCCGGTGAGCGTGCGGTTCGTGCATAACAGGATCACAAGGAAAGCGCACCCGGCCAAAAAGCCGAACAGCCCGAACGCCGCGGTCAGGAGCAGGAGGATGATGCGCATGAATTTCAACGCATAACCGAGTTCAAAGTTTGGCTCTGTGTAATTGGCGATCGCCACGAACGCCATATACAGCATGACCTCCGCGTTGAACCAGCCGGAGTTGACGGCAAATTCGCCGAGCACCAGACCGGCGAAGATGCTGAGCGGGGTGCTGAGCATGCTGGGCGTGTTCAGGGCCGCGAGCCGCAGGCCGTCGATCGCGACCTCGAGGATCAGGAACTGGCAGACGAGCGGGATGTTGACCGTATCCTTGACGGCGATAAACTCCAGGGACGCCGGGAGCCACTGCGGGTGATTCATCAGAAGCAGGAAGGTCGGCGTCAGAAAGACCGTCAAAAGTAGGATGAGTATGCGCGAAAGCTTGAGGTAAAGGGCGGTCCATGCGGGGAAGTAATAGTCGTTGGCCTCCTCGATCATGTCAAAGATCGAGGTCGGAAGGATCATCGCGGATGGAGAGTTGTCCACAAGGATCGCAATCTTCCCCTCCATGAGACAGGCCGCGGTCGTGTCCGGCCGCTCCGTAAACTTGAATTTGGGGAACGGGTTGTACCATTTGGTTCCGATCAGCGCCTCCGCCAGGCTCTGCTGGTTCATGCACAGATCGGATACCTTCAACGCCTTGATACGTTCTCTCAGATTCGACAGCATGTTCGGATCGACCAGATTGCTCATGTAGCCAAGGACGACGTCGGAGCGCGAGGAGTCGCCCACCTCAAGCATCTCCATGACAAGGTGCGGGTCGCGGATCCTCCGGCGGATCAGCGCGGTGTCGAACACGACGGTCTCCACGAAGCCGTCCTTGGAGCCGCGCAGGGATTTGTCTTTCTCCGGTTCGTCGACATTCCGCGCGGGGTAGGTCCGGCAGTCGATCGCGATCCCGGCCTCGTACCCATCGACAAACAACACCGGCACGCCGGAGAGTACGTTCCTCAGGATCTGGTCGAAATCCCCGTAGATGTCGACTTCCGCGTAGGGGATCAGCTGCTGGGAAAAGCCGGTCGCGTCCTGCGGCATGTCGCTGTCCTTGATCTTCTGGAAGGAATCGAGGATCTTGAACATCACTTCATCCTTCATCATCCCATCTATAAAGTAGAGCGAACAGTCGCGTCCGCCGATCCGGACGTCGCGCTGGATCAGGTCGAAGCTTTCCTGAATCGGGAGAAGAGCGCTCATATTCTGCCGGTTTTCGCCGATGGCCGCGCCGATCGTTGGAACTGTCTGGGTATTGTCCATAAAAATGCCCTCCGTGCCTCTGTATTTGTAACTGGATCGGTCCTTTCAATACAGAATGCCCAGAGGGCGCTTTTTTATGCAGAAATCGTATGCGCCAGGCTTATCGCGTCCGGTGATCTCAGGCGGCGCAGGACTCAGGCTTCCCCGTTTGCTACGACCGGCGTCGGGCGTCGGGAGTCGAACACCTGTGAGGCGAGGAACATGTCGTCGATCACGGTCGTCTCACCCAGACTGGAGCGGTAGAGCATATAGCCGTCGAGATCGATGCGGCCCTGCCGCACATAGCTGTCCCGGATCTGCACCCAGTAGGGCTGGGAGCCGTCCACGTTGCAGAAGAAATTGTATCCGGCGCTCTTGAAATACTGGTATTTCTCGTTGTCCGGACTGTAATCCTGCCAGTCGCCGATGTCGTTGCCATGCGCAAAGATGATCGTGTCGACCGGGCCGACGATGTTCTGCACGTTGTTCACCCACTTTTCATTGTCGACGCGAAGTTCGTCCACCGTCTTGTTTGTGACGCTCAAGTGTCCCCAGGTGTGGCTGGCGAACTCCCAGCCGTCCGCCTTGATGGCCTCCGCGATCTTTGTCGCCTCCGCGATCTCATTTTGGCGGTCGAAGTCCGGATGCTCTGAAAGCCACTGACTCTGGTCGGACATCAGGTTTTCCTGCAGCTCATAGTCCGCGTCCGTGCGGTAGCCGAAAACTCCATTGTAACCGGTGAGCGCGATCAGGCCGCGAGCGCCCTTGTACGCGCCGTCCGGATGCGCCTCCAGAAAAGTGTTCAGGCGCGGCACGACGTCGAAATCGCCGATCTGCTCCGTGCCGTCCGCCGCGACATAATGGCATTTAACATTCCCGCTTTCATCCAAAACCAGCTTGTCCGGGTAGCCTGCAGGCTCGTAGGAGTGATAGTAGCTCAGGTCGTCGACGGATAGGACGACCGGTTTTTTCCCGGGCGGAAGCATCAGATCCGTATTCGGGGCGAAGCGCACGTTGCCGTTTTCATCGGTGGACTGCACGACGAGGTCGCGCAGCCGCACGAAGACATAGCCGTTGTCGTACATGGTCTGCGTGATCTTGTCAAACTCCTCAACCGTTGTCATCCAGGCGTTCATGCCGTCCACCGCGCCCTGCCCGAGCACCTCCACGTTGAACGCCCGGTCGGTGTCGTTGATCAGGGAATGGTAGAAGATATGGGGAACCGTCGTCACGTCGACCGCCACGCAGGCGTTTTTCGCCTCTTCATAGCCACTGATCTCAGCTGTGAGCTGTGCGTCTGACTCATAGCCCGGCACGCTCTGCAGAAGGGCGATTGCCCCGTCATAATCGTAGCCGGCTGCCAGAAGCTTCGCCTGTTCGATCAGCTCGGCGGTCTGCGCGCTTTCAGTCGGAGTTTCAGTCGCAGGGGTCATGGGTTCCGTCTGCGCGGGAGCCGTCTCAGGGACGGTCTCCGCTTCTGTGGCAGGTTCCACGACGACCACGTCCTGCCCGTCCGGCGTCTGGTTTCCGGAAGAGACCGTTCCCCTGCCAGGGAACAGCGTTCCGCCCGGCAGAACGTACAGCGCGACAAAGACCGCCGCCGCAACGATCAGAAGCAGAAGACAGAAGAATACGCCCCTCTGGATCGCCACCTGACGCCTGCGCTTCCTGCGGCGCAGCCGCCTGGTTTCCGCCTCCGGGTTCGTTTCCGGCTCATAGTCATACTCCGGTTCATAATTGTCATTCATTGCAGCTTACTCCTTTGTTTCATTCAGATATTTCATATGTTTTCCTGCCATTAGTCTAGCACACTCATGAGAGTGTGGCAAACGGTTTTTGCACGGAAGGCCTCTGCTGTTCGGAAACAAAAGGAAAAAGGATTAACTCGACGTGCCGGGATAAATATGATAAGATAGAGACGATAAATCCATTGCATTTCTATCGAATCATGCAGTAGGGAAAGGATGTTATTATGAAAAGACTGAGGAAAGTTTACGCTATGGACACTGTGCTGCTTGTGATTCTGATCCTGCTCCTGTGCTCCATGCCGGTCCAGGCCGCTTCTTTTTCCAAAAAGGCGCCCAAGCCGACGGTTCAGGTCCGGGGAAAGAAGGCGACCATTCAATGGCCGAAGCGGAAGGATCTGAACGGCTATCTGCTGTTTTCCTGCAACGAAAACGGAAAGGAGCGCACGCTTGTCCAGGAAACGTCCTCCTGCAAGGTGAAATTGAAAGGCCTGGAAGAGGGCAGCACCCGCTATTATGTTGTTCGCGGATATCAAAAGAAGAACGGGGAAACGTTCTACACAAGGTACAGCAAGGTGCTGAATGTGACTTCCTACCGGAAATCGACACTGAAAAAGCTCCTGCTGACCGCACTTCAGCCGGTCGGCAGTACGATGTATGTCTGGGGCGGAGGCTGGAATGACGAGGATACCGGGGCCGGAGGGGATGCGCTGACGCTGGGGGTCAGTCCCCGCTGGGCGGAGTTTTTCAAAAAGCAGGATAGCAGCTACGACTACAGGACGACCCGTTTCCAGATTCGGAACGGTCTGGACTGCTCCGGCTACATCGGCTGGTGCATTTACAACATCCTTGAGGTTGAAAGCGGGAAGCAGCCGGGATACGTCATGCTCGCGCAGCGGATGGCACAGAACTATGCGTCACGCGGCTGGGGCAGCTTCACACCGGCGGGCAAGGTGAAAAACTATCGGGCCGGCGATATCATGAGCACCTCGGCAGGACATGTCTGGATGGTCGTAGGCGCGTGCAGCGACGGAAGCGTCGTCCTCCTTCACGCAAGCCCGCCAGGGGTACAGCTTATGGGGACGTCCACGCCGGGCGGCAGACAGGAAAGCCAGGCGGTCGCGCTCGCCAGAAACTATATGCAGAAATATTTTCCGGAGTGGTACCAGAAGTTTCCGGACTGTTCGCGGGGAACTTCTTATCTGACTGATTACAGCCAGATGCGCTGGGACCTCTCCGGAAAGGTGGTCATGTCGGACCCGGAGCGCTACCGAAACAAGTCTGCGAATCAGATCCTGCGGAATCTGTTCCGCTCGCGATAGGAAAGTTTCGCGATACATTTTTCCAAAATTTTGTGCAATAGCCTGAAAATTTCCTTGAATTTTCAGGCTATATTGTGTATGATAGACATAACGATATACAGAAACGGCGCCGCACCCGAAAGCTGTGCAGGTGACTAAAATTTCGGAGGTATCTTTTATGGAAAGCAGAGCGACGAAGATTCATTCACAGATCAACAAAAATGCGATCATCCGTGTGATTCCTGGACATTTCGCGACCAACCACTCCCACATCAATTACTATGTGGATATGACGATCATGAAATCCAGAAAGAGTGAAGCGGCGGCCGCAGCTTCCGTGCTTGCCAGGAAGTATTCGACGAGCACCTACATCGACACGATCATCTGTATGGACGGCTGCGAGGTCATCGGGGCCTATCTCGCGGATGATCTGACGGCGTCCGGCATCATGTCGCTGAATCAGCACCAGACCATGTACATCGTCACGCCGGAGATGAATCCGGGCGGGCAGCTCATCTTCCGCGACAATATGCAGATGATGATCGACGGAAAACACTGTATTCTGCTCCTTGCTTCCGCGACGACCGGGCGCACGATCGCAAGGGCGGTCGAGTGTGTGCAGTACTACGGCGGCATCGTGGACGGCGTATCCGCGATCTTCAGCGCGAGCGATCATGTGCAGGGAATCGAAGTCAACTACATTTTCGGTGGGGACGATCTGCCGGGCTACAAAACATACGAAGCGGCGAACTGCCCGATGTGTGCGCGCAAGGAGAAGATCGATGCGATCGTGAACAGCTTCGGCTATTCAAAACTGTAGTATCGAAGCTGTGAAGATACGCACAGCGGAAGCTTAAATCTGTATGAGGAATCTGTGTGAGAAAATCATGAAAAAGTGGTATAAGATCCTGAAGATCGCCCTTCTGTGCGGAATTGTTTTTATACTTCCTCTGTCCGCGCAGGCGAAGAACAAAAAGAGTGAATCGGAGAGTAAGCCATCGATCAATCCCAAAAAACCGATGGTCGCGCTTACTTTTGACGACGGACCCGGGAGGTATACCGACCGTCTTCTGAACTGCCTGAAAAAGAATCACGCCACGGCGACCTTTTTCATGGTGGGGTCCAATGTCCCCAGCCATAAATCAACGGTAAAGAAGATGGCGAAGATGGGCTGTGAGTTGGGGAATCACTCTTACAGCCATGCGGCGTTCAGCACTCTGTCCAATTCCTCGATCGCCTCTGAGGTATCCCGGACGAGCCGGAATATCAAAAACGCCGCCGGTCGTGGGCCGACTTTGCTCCGACTCCCCTACGGGGACGGAGCGGCAAACAGCAGGGTACTCTCTGCGATCGGACTTCCGTCCGTCTACTGGTCGATCGACACAAGAGACTGGGCCAATACCGGAAATCCGGGGCACACGGTCAGCGCGGTACTGGATCACGTCAGAAGTGGGGATATCATTCTGATGCACGACATTCATTATTCGACGATCGTGGCGGCAGAGAAGATCATTCCGGCGCTTAGAAAGCGGGGATATCAGCTCGTGACGGTGAGCCAGCTCGCGAAATACAAAGGAAAGACAAAGCCGCGCAAGGGGAAGACCTATTATCGTTTTTAAAAAAATACTGTCGTTTTTGAAAAAGGTGGAAAGTAAGCCCCGTGTATGGTATAATCAGTCGGTACCATACACGGGACCTTTTATGTGCTGAAATGAAACCGGATCGATCTGCAGATTCCTTTTGGATTGCTTATTCTATGGGAGCGGTTCGGAAACAGAAGGGACGGAGGAGAAAATGGTAGCGATCATTGACTATGACGCCGGAAACCTGAAAAGTGTGGAGAAGGCGTTTGATTATCTCGGAGAGGATGCGAAGATCACGCGTGACAGGAATGAGATCCTGTCCGCGGACAGAATCGTTCTCCCCGGCGTAGGCGCGTTCGGCGACGCGATGGAAAAGCTGCATCAATATGGGCTGGTCGAGGTGATCCGCGAGGCGGCCGCAGAGCAGATTCCGCTGCTCGGCATCTGCCTTGGACTTCAGCTTCTCTTTGGGTCGAGCGAGGAGTCGCCGGGAGTGGAAGGGCTAGGCCTTTGCAGGGGAAAGATCGTGCACATTCCGGAAACGCCGGGGCTTAAGATTCCGCACATGGGCTGGAATTCTCTGAAATACGATCACCCGGGCAGGCTGTTCGCCGGGATTCCGGAAGGAGCCTATGTATACTTTGTGCATTCCTACTATCTGCAGGCGGAGGATTCGGAGATCGTAAAGGCGTCCACGCAGTATGCGGTGGACATTCACGCATCGATCGAGCAGGGCAATTTGTTCGCCTGCCAGTTCCATCCGGAGAAGAGCGGGGATGTCGGACTGACGATCCTGAAGAATTTTATCGGGATACCGCGTGAAGCGCGATAAGAATGATAAGGAAGGCGTAAGAAAACTATAATGAGTACAGGCGGGTTCTTCTCTGCGAAGAGCCGGATATGGGAGTGAAGATATGT
Organism: uncultured Lachnospiraceae bacterium; assembly: GCA_947626285.1. Taxonomy (GTDB): domain Bacteria; phylum Bacillota; class Clostridia; order Lachnospirales; family Lachnospiraceae; genus Choladousia. The sequence continues at coordinate 31,824 of CANQRR010000008.1, read as the reverse complement.
TTACCAAAAGGATCATTCCCTGTCTCGACGTGCATGGCGGGCGCGTGGTGAAGGGAGTTAATTTTGTGGATCTGAAGGATGCGGGAGATCCGGTCGAGATCGCTGCCGCATACGACAAGGCCGGGGCGGACGAGCTGGTGTTTCTCGACATCACGGCGTCCTCCGACGCGCGGAACACCGTCGTGGATATGGTGCGCGAGGTGGCGAAGAAGGTCTTTATCCCGTTTACCGTGGGCGGAGGTATTCGCACGGTAGACGATTTCCGTATGCTGCTGCGCGAGGGGGCGGACAAGATCTCGATCAATTCGGCCGCGATCCAGAACCCGGAGCTGATCCGGCAGGCGGCGGAGAAGTTCGGGCGCCAGTGCGTTGTCGTTGCGATTGACGCGAAGCGGCGTGCGGACGGGAGCGGATGGAACATCTATAAAAACGGCGGACGCGTCGACATGGGGATCGACGCGGTCGCATGGGCAGTGCAGGCGGACCGGCTCGGCGCGGGTGAGATCCTGCTCACCAGCATGGACTGCGACGGCACGAAAGCCGGGTACGACATCGAGCTGACCAGCACGATCGCGGAGCGCGTTTCCGTGCCGGTCATCGCCTCCGGGGGCGCCGGGACGATGGAGCATTTCTACGACGCGCTGACGGAGGGGAAGGCGGACGCGGCACTGGCGGCCTCGCTGTTCCACTACAAGGAGCTGGAGATCCGCGAGGTGAAGCGTTATCTGCGCGGGCGCGGCGTGTCGGTGCGTTTGTGAGCGAGGATCGATCATAGCAAGTGAGACGGAGATGACAGCAGACATGACATTAAGGGAACTTGGCATTGGAAAGAGCGCACGGATCACTGCCGTGGGCGGCGAGGGCGCGCTGCGACAGCATTTTTTGGATATGGGCGTGATCCCGGGCGCGGAGATCACACTGGTAAAGTTTGCCCCGATGGGCGACCCAATGGAGCTTCTGATTCACGGATATGAGTTGACGCTGCGTCTGGCGGATGCGGAGAATATCGAGATTGAGCTGCTTCCGGAGAGCACAGCGGGAGCAGCGGACGGAAAGAAGCGCGGCGCGCATCGCTACGCGGAACATCCGGGCCTCGGCGAGGGCGGCCGCTACCACGTAAAGGCTGACGAGAATCCGCTCCCGGAAGGCGCTGTGCTGACCTTCGCGCTGGCGGGCAATCAGAACTGCGGCAAGACGACGCTCTTCAACCAGCTCACCGGGTCAAATCAGCACGTCGGCAATTTCCCCGGCGTGACCGTGGACCGCAAGAGTGGAGTGATCAAAGGTTATCCAAACACGGAGATCACGGATCTTCCGGGAATTTACTCACTTTCTCCGTACACAAGCGAGGAGATCGTGAGCAGACAGTACATCATCGGCTCGAAGCCGACCGGCATCATCAACATCGTCGACGCGACGAACATTGAGCGGAACCTCTATCTGACGATGCAGCTCATGGAGCTGGACACGCCAATGGTGCTGGCGTTGAATATGATGGATGAGGTGCGCGGAAACGGCGGATCGATCTATATTAACGATATGGAGCGCATGCTGGGTATTCCGGTAGTTCCGATTTCAGCGGCGAAGAACGAGGGTGTGGACGAACTCATCCGGCACGCGGTCCACGTGGCGCAGTATCAGGAGCGCCCGGGGCGGACGGATTTCTGCAGTCAGGATGAGGATGGCGGCGCGGTGCACCGCTGTCTGCACGGCATCATGCATCTGATCGAGGACCACGCGAAGGCGGCCGGGATCCCGGTACGCTTCGCGGCGACCAAGCTTGCCGAAGGCGATGAGCGCGTTCTAAAGTTGCTTGATCTCTCGCAGAATGAGCAGGAGATGATCGAGCACATCATCAGCCAGATGGAGGAGGAGCGCGGGCTGGACCGCTCGGCGGCGATCGCGGATATGCGTTTCGATTTTATCCGCAAGCTGGTGGCGGAGACGGTCGTCAAGCCGCGGGAGAGCAAGGAACATCTGCGCAGCAGCCGCATCGATCGCGTCCTGACCGGGAAATACACGGCGATCCCGGCGTTTGTCGCCATCATGGCGCTGATCTTTTATTTGACTTTCAATGTGGTCGGTCTCTGGCTGCAGGGAATTCTGGAGACGTTTATCGAATGGCTCACGCAGGCGACGGACGCGCTGCTGACGTCCTGGCATATCAACGCGGCGATCCATTCGCTCGTGATCGATGGGATATTCAACGGTGTGGGGACGGTGTTGAGCTTCCTGCCGATCATCGTGACACTGTTTTTCTTCCTCTCACTGCTGGAGGATACCGGATATATGGCGCGCGTCGCGTTTGTCATGGACAAGCTGCTGCGAAAGATCGGCCTGTCCGGGCGCAGTATCGTGCCGATGCTGATCGGTTTCGGCTGTACGGTGCCGGGCGTCATGGCGAGCCGGACGCTGCCTTCGGAGCGTGACCGAAAGATGACGATCATGATGACGCCGTTCATGAGCTGCACGGCCAAGCTGCCGATCTATGGTTTCTTCACGGCGGTCTTCTGTCCGCAGTACGCCGCGCTCGTGATGGTAGGGCTGTATTTCCTTGGAATCCTTGTTGGCATCATCGTGGCGATGATCTCAAAGAATACGGTGTTCAAAGGGGAGGCCGTGCCGTTTGTCATGGAGCTCCCGAACTACCGTATGCCGGGTATCAAAAACGTGGCCCAGCTCCTCTGGGATAAGGCGAAGGATTTCCTGCAGAGAGCGTTCACTGTGATCTTTGTCGCGACGATCGTGATCTGGCTGCTGCAGAATTTCAACCTGCAGCTCGGTATGGTGACCAACTCCCAGGAGAGTATCCTGGCTGTGATCGCAGGGCACATTGCCCCGATCTTTGCGCCGCTCGGTTTCGGCGACTGGAGGATCTCCACATCCCTGATTGCCGGCTTTATGGCGAAGGAGAGCGTGGTCTCCACGATGACGGTGCTGTTCGGGAGCACGGCGAAGCTGCAGGCGGTGCTGACACCGCTTTCGGCCGTGTCGCTTCTCGTGTTCTGCCTGCTGTACACGCCCTGCGTGGCGGCGATCGCCTCGGTGAAGCGTGAGCTCGGCGCGAAATGGGCGCTGCGGATCGTCCTGCTGCAATGCGCGATCGCGTGGGCCTGCGCCTTCCTCGTGCATCTGGTCGGCGGCATGGTACTTGCGCTGTGATCTGGCATAGCTGCGCAGGAGATATTAAATCGTCGCTCAGGGTAAGATGGCTGCGTGGAATTGTTGATTTGTTTAAAAAGAGCGCGTTGGTTGCTGGTTCAACTACATGAGAGTACAATATACGATGTACAGAAAGGATCCGGTAAAATGGCACAGAAAACAAACGTGATGCGCGTGCTGGAGCAGAGGAAGATCGCGTATACGGCGCACGACTACTCCGCGAGCGGAGAGACGAACGGCGTCGAGGTGGCGCGTCTGCTGGGCGAGGACGTACGACAGGTCTTTAAGACGCTGGTCGCGGTCGGTGGCTCGAAACAGCACTATGTGTTCGTGATCCCGGTGGCAGAGGAGCTGGATCTGAAGAAAGCAGCCACGGCAGCCGGGGAGAAAAATATCGCGATGATAAAACAGAAGGAGCTGCTTCCGCTGACCGGATACGTGCACGGAGGCTGTTCCCCGATCGGGATGAAGAAAAGCTTTCCTACCTTTGTCGATGAGAGCGCCGGGAAATTGGACAGAATCCTGTTCAGCGGCGGAAAGGTCGGATTCCAGGTGGAGATCGCGTTTGAGGACATGGAGAAAGTAGTTGCGTTCAGACTGGCAGATCTGACGAAAGAGTGATCATTGATCAAAACAGGGTCAGATATTTAGAATGTTTTAACAGATAAAATACGCGAACAAAGGATAAAGGCAAGAAGGGAGAGATAGCTATGCCGCCGATTTCAAATGACTGGCTTGCACCGCTGAAACCGGAATTCAGCAAACCATATTATGCGAAGTTATACAAAAAGGTGATCGAAGAGTATCGGACAGCGGTGATCTACCCGCCTGCGGACGATATTTTTAACGCGTTCGCGTTCACTCCGCTCTCTGAGGTGAAGGCCGTGATCCTCGGGCAGGATCCGTATCACGAACCCGGACAGGCGCACGGGCTGTGTTTCTCTGTGAAGCCGGATGTAGAGATCCCGCCGTCGCTCGTCAACATTTACCAGGAGCTGCACGAGGACTGCGGCTGTTACATCCCGAACAACGGTTATCTGACAAAGTGGGCGAAGCAGGGCGTACTGCTTCTGAACACAGTGCTCACGGTGCGCGCACATCAGGCAAATTCGCACAGAGGCATCGGCTGGGAGGAGTTCACCGACGCGGCGATCCGCATTCTGAATGAGATCGATCGCCCACTCGTATTCATCCTCTGGGGACGCCCGGCGCAGATGAAGAAAGCCATGCTGAACAATCCGAAGCACCTGATCCTGGAGGCGCCGCATCCAAGTCCTCTGTCCGCGTACCGCGGATTTTTCGGGAGTCGTCCATTCTCCAGGACAAACAAATTCCTGGAACAGCACGGGATCGCGCCGATCGACTGGCAGATCGAGAATGTATAGTCATTCCGTTTGTTTCTGCGCGAGGGAGATATTTGTGAAAGGGAAATGTGAAACTTCAAGGAGGATAGAACATGTCCTGTAAATTGGGTTGACGGACGGAGGATTGATGTTTAAAATATGGTATAACTTATTTTATATGTAATGAAAGAAACAGGAGGGAATGCTATTATGACAGATGTTTTAAAAGCAATCGACGAGCGCTTTTCCACGCGCGGCTACAGCGATGAAAAGCTGACAAAAGAGGAGATTGAGACACTGGTGAAAGCAGGGCTGCAGGCGCCGACCGCCGCGAACAGGCAGGAGATCCACATTACAGTCATCGAGAAGGGCAACCCGGTGCTTAAGGAGATCGAGGACACCAAGAATGCTGGAAAGAGCGCGCCGGCCAATTTCTATTATGACGCGCCGGTCGTGATGATCTTGAGCGGCGACAGCAATTTCTACTGGAGCCCGGTGGACGCCGGGATCGCGGTGGAGAACATGGCTCTGGCAGCGGAAGGCCTCGGCCTCGGCAGCCTGATCATCGGCTGCATCAAGGACACTCTACGCGGCGAGAAGAAGGATTATTTCGCGAAGGCGTTGAAGTATCCGGAGGGCTATCAGTACGAGATCGCGATCGCCTTCGGCCACAAGGCGACGAGCAAGGAGCCGCATACGTATGATTGGGACAGCCATGTGACGATGCTGTGAATTGAATGAGCTCATTCCCAAACAAAGCGGAACAAACTGAGGAACCGAGCTGTGAAATAACAGCCCGGCTCCTCTTCTTTGATTCAAATATTTTTTAAAACTGTCTCATTGCATCCGGTTACGCGTTTGAAACTGCGGCTTCAGCTTTCGCTTCGGATTCCGCCGCCGCGTCAGCTTCTTTCAGGCGCTTCTGCGCGGTGGAGAGCATCAGCTTGATGCGGTTGAGCTGGTTGACCTCGCTGGCGCCCGGATCATAGTCGATCGCAACGATGTTCGACAGCGGGTATTGGCGGCGCAGTTCCTTGATGACGCCCTTGCCGACCACATGATTCGGCAGGCAGGCGAACGGCTGCGTACAGACGATATTGTTGACACCGGAGTGGATGAGCTCCAGCATCTCGCCGGTCAGGAACCAGCCCTCGCCGGTTTGGTTGCCGAGTGAGACGATGTCCTTCGCCATGTCGCCCAGGCGCCAGATCTGGGTAGGCGGATCGAAGTGAACGCTCTTCTCCAGTTCAGCGGCTGCCGCTGAGCGCAGCTTCTCCAGAACATAGATGCCGAAGTTCGCGATCATCGCGGACTTTTTCTTTGTCCCGAGATATTCGCTCTTAAAATTCTGGTTGTAGAAGCAGTAGAGCAGGAAGTCCATCAGATCCGGAACGACCGCCTGCGCGCCTTCCGATTCCAGAAGATCGACCAGATGGTTGTTTGCCGCCGGCATGAACTTCACGAGGATCTCGCCGACCACGCCGACCTTTGGCTTCTGCTCGTCGGTGATCGGAAGATTGTCGAAATCGTGGACGATCTCGCGGCACATCTTCTTGAACGCGGTGTAGGAGGGCTTGCCCGATACAAACTCGCAACAGCGGTCCTCCCAGCGGTGGAAGAGCGCATTCGCGGAACCCGGCTCCTTCTCATAGGGGCGCATGCGGTAAAGGCAGCGCATGAAGATATCGCCGAATACCAGCGCGAACATACAGCGCTTGATGAGCTGATAGCTGAGCGTGAAGCCGGGATTGCTCTCGAGGCTGCTCAGATTCAGCGAGATGACCGGGACGTTCAGGATACCCGCCTTCTGCAATGCGCGGCGGATGAAACCGACATAGTTGGACGCACGGCAGCCGCCGCCGGTCTGTGTCATGATCACGGCGGTGCGGCTTAAGTCATACTTCCCGGAGAGCAGGGCGTCCATCACCTGTCCGACTACCATCAGAGACGGATAGCAGGCGTCGTTGTTGACGTACTTCAATCCGGTATCGATCGCTTTGCGGTTATCATTTCGCAGCAATTCAATGTGGTATCCGCTCGCGTTCATCGCCGCCTCCAGCATATGGAAGTGGATCGGAGACATCTGCGGGCAGAGGATCGTGTATTCTTTGCGCATCTCCTTTGTGAAAATGACGCGGTTGATGTTCGCTGGGACGATCCTGCGCGGTTCCAGATCATGCTGTGTGCGCACACGAATCGCCGCGATGAGAGAGCGCACGCGGATCCTGGCGGCGCCCAGATTGTTGACCTCGTCGATCTTCAGGCAGGTGTAGATCTTGCCGGAATTTGAGAGGATATCGTTGACCTCGTCCGTCGTGACGGCGTCCAGACCGCAGCCGAAGGAATTCAGCTGGATCAGGTCGAGGTCTTCGCGCGTCTTGACAAAATTTGCCGCCGCATAGAGACGGCTGTGGTACATCCACTGGTCGAGCACCATCAGCGGGCGCTCCACCGGACTTAGGTTGGAAATCGAATCCTCGGTCAGCACCGCCATGCCGAAGGAATTGATTAGCTCCGGGATGCCGTGGTTGATCTCTCCGTCGATATGGTAGGGGCGGCCTGCGAGCACGATGCCGTGGCGGCCGGTCTCCTCAAGATATTTCAAAGTTTCCTGACCTTTTTGGTACATCGCCTCACGCGTGTGGGCGAGCTCCTCCCAGCCGGCTTTCGCCGCGGCGATGACCTCGTTCGCCGGAATATCCGGGAACGCGTCCTTCAGGCGGCTCGTCACGGTGTCCAGGTTCGTGAACGCGATGAACGGATTCTCGAAGCGGATCGACGGGTCGCGCAGCCCTTCGACGTTGTTCTTGATGTTCTCCGCGTAGGAAGTAACGATCGGGCAGTTGTAGTGATTCGGAGCGTCCGAAAACTCCGTGCGTTCATACGGGATGCACGGATAAAATATGTACTTGATGCCCTTGCGCAGCAGCCACTCCACATGTCCGTGCGCAAGCTTGGCCGGATAGCACTCCGATTCACTGGGGATCGATTCGATGCCGAGTTCGTAGATCTTGCGCGTGCTCGGCGGCGAGAGGATCACCCGGTATTTCAGCTCCGTGAAGAAGCGGAACCAGAACGGGTAGTTTTCGTACATATTCAGTACGCGCGGGATGCCGACAATGCCGCGCTCCGCCTCGTCCTCCGGGAGAGGCTCGTAGGAGAAGAGCAGCTTGTTTTTAAACTCAAACAGATTCGGCACATGATCTTTGTTGCGCTCCTTGCCGATGCCGCGCTCGCAGCGGTTGCCGCTGACATACTGGCGTCCGCCGGAGAAGCGGTTGATCGTCAGACGGCACTGATTCGTGCAGCCCTTGCACTTCGCCATCGTCGTCGTGTACTGCAGCGCGTCGATGCGCTCGCTGGAAAGCATCATCGTCTGCGCGCCTTCCTGGTAGCGCTCGCGCGCGATCAGCGCCGCGCCGAACGCGCCCATGATGCCGGCGATGTCCGGACGGATCGCCTCACAGCCCGCGATGCGCTCGAAGCTTCTAAGGACGCCGTCGTTGTAGAAGGTGCCGCCCTGCACCACAATGTGGCGTCCGAGCTCGGAGGCGTCAGATACTTTGATGACTTTATATAAGGCGTTTTTAATGACAGAATAGGCAAGTCCGGCCGAGATATCGGAGACCTCCGCGCCTTCCTTCTGCGCCTGCTTGACCTTGGAATTCATGAACACGGTGCAGCGCGTGCCGAGATCGATCGGATGCTTTGCGAAAAGCGCCGCTTTCGCGAAATCCTGCACGGAATAATTCAATGACTTCGCGAACGTCTCGATGAACGAACCGCAGCCTGAGGAACAGGCCTCGTTGAGCTGGACGCTGTCGACCGTGTGATTCTTGATCTTGATGCATTTCATGTCCTGGCCGCCGATGTCGAGGATACAGTCGACCTCCGGGTCAAAGAACGAAGCGGCGTAGTAGTGCGAGACCGTCTCTACCTCTCCCTCGTCGAGCAGCAGCGCGGCCTTGATGAGCGCCTCGCCATAGCCTGTCGAACAGGACCAGGCAATGCGCGCGTCCTTCGGCAGCTGTCGGTAGATGTCCTGAACTGCTGTGATCGTCGTGCGCAGAGGATTGCCGTTGTTGTTGCTGTAGAAAGAGTACAAAAGCGTGCCGTCTTCGCTGACCAGCGCGGCTTTGGTCGTCGTAGATCCTGCGTCAATGCCGAGGTAGCAGTTGCCCTTATATTCGGCAAGGCTGCCGGTCGCCACGCGGTGACAGCTTTGGCGCGCGATGAAGTGATCGTAGTCCTCCTGGGAGGCGAACAGCGGCTCCATGCGCGCGACCTCAAACTCCATATGGATCGGCCCGGAGAGTTTTTCCTGCAGCGCGCCAAGCGTTGTTGTCGTCTCCGGCTTCGCGTTCAGCGCGGAACCGATCGCGGCAAACAGATGGGAGTTCTCCGGCTCGATCGCATGCTCGTCGTCGAGATTCAGCGTGCGGATAAACGCCTGCCTAAGCTCAGACAGGAAGTGGAGCGGACCGCCGAGGAAGGTGACGTGCCCGCGAATCGGTTTGCCACAGGCCAGGCCGCTGATGGTCTGGTTTACGACCGCCTGAAAAATGGAAGCGGAGAGGTCTTCCTTGGTGGCGCCGTCGTTGATCAAAGGCTGGATATCGGACTTCGCGAACACGCCGCAGCGCGCAGCGATGGAATACAGGGAAGAGTAATTCTTCGCATATTCATTCAGCCCTGCCGCATCCGTCTGCAGAAGAGAGGCCATCTGGTCGATAAAGGAGCCGGTGCCGCCCGCGCAGATACCGTTCATGCGCTGCTCGACGTTGCCGTTCTCAAAATAGATGATCTTCGCGTCCTCACCGCCCAGCTCGATCGCTACGTCCGTCTGGGGTATGTACTGCTCCAGAGAAGACGCGACCGCAATCACCTCCTGAACGAAGGGAATCTCGAGATGATTCGCGAGCGCGAGTCCGCCGGAGCCGGTGATGACGGGGGATACCCGCAGATTGCCGAGCAGCTTCGCCGCCTCGCTGATCAGATCGGACAGCGTCTCCCGGATGTTCGCAAAGTGACGTTTATAGTCAGAGAATAAAAGCTCCCGGGAAGGGCTTAACACAGCTAGCTTGACCGTCGTGGAGCCGATATCGATCCCAAGAGTATGGATCGTATTTACTGCTGATGTATTCGTAGACAAAGTAAATGCCTCCTTATAAATTCGCAGGAAATGAAAATAAGTGCGGGCATTCGCCCTATCATCCGTCGCCAAAGTACAGATGCTCGTGAGCGGTTCATTGAGCCATGCCGACAGTGAAAAGCCTGTCGGCTTTCCACTGTCACGGGCATTCGCCCTATAAATCCATCGTCCCGTGAAACTGTCTGCGAGCAGACGTTTCACGCTCCGCTGTCTTTGCATGGCTCATTGCTTACGCGGACATTATACGACATTTATCTTGGTGGTTGCAAGATTAAAAATTTCCATTTATACTTATATTCCGAAAGAAGCGTTGTATGAAAAGACGAAATGGTCTATTTTCTTAAAAAGGGGAGAAGGCATGTATCGGATATTGAAGAGGGACGGCAGGGCGAAGCGAGCGGAATTTCAGACGGTACACGGCACGGTGCAGACGCCGCTGTTCATGAATGTCGGGACGGTAGCCGCGATCAAGGGCGCTGTGGCGACGACGGACTTAAAGGAGATCGGGACGCAGGTGCAGCTCTCGAACACCTACCACCTGCATGTGCGGCCGGGCGATCACATCGTGAAGAAGCTTGGCGGTCTGCATCGCTTTATGAATTGGGATCGGCCGATCCTTACGGACTCGGGCGGATTTCAGGTATTCTCGCTCGCGAGTCTGCGAAAGATCAAGGAGGAGGGTGTCTATTTCCAATCGCACATCGATGGGCGAAAGATTTTTATGGGGCCGGAACAGAGCATGCAGATCCAGTCGAATCTGGCCTCGACGATCGCGATGGCGTTCGATGAGTGCCCGTCGAGTGTGGCGGAGCGTGATTACGTGCAACACTCGGTGGATCGAACGACGCGCTGGCTCGTGCGTTGCAAGGACGAAATGCGCCGTCTGAACAGTCTGGGTGACACGATCAACCCGCATCAGCTTCTGTTCGGCATCAACCAGGGTGCAATTTACGATGATATCCGGATCGAACACGCGCGGCAGATCTCCGCGCTTGACCTGGACGGCTATGCGATCGGCGGGCTGGCGGTCGGCGAGACGCACGAGGAGATGTACCGGATCCTGGATGCGGTCGTGCCGGAGCTGCCGGAGGACAAACCGACTTATCTGATGGGCGTGGGCACGCCGGTCAACATCCTTGAGGCGGTGGACCGGGGCGTCGATTTTTTCGACTGTGTCTACCCGAGCCGCAACGGCCGCCACGGGCACGTCTACACGAACGACGGCAAGCTGAATCTGTTTAACGCGAAGTATGAGCTGGACGAGCGCCCGATCGAGGAGGGCTGCGGCTGCCCGACGTGCCGGAGCTACAGCCGCGCTTACATCCGCCATCTGCTCAAGGCGAAGGAGATGCTCGGCATGCGGCTGTGCGTCCTTCACAACCTGTACTTTTACAATCACATGATGGAGGAGATCCGCGAAGCGATCGAACAGGGGCGTTATCAGCAGTACAAAAAACAGAAGATCGACCGGTATACACAGGGACAGACGGCCGCATCGTGATTAAATAGGGAGGCTTGGAGCGAAGATGATGAGATTATTCAACGATGGCTGGGAGTTCAGCCTGCAGCCGCTGCATACAGGACTTGATGCGATCCGGGCCGAAAAGGATGCGTTCCTTCCGGTTGGCCTGCCGCATGACTGGCTGATCTATGACGCGAAGGACCTGTACGCGGATGGCACGGGCTGGTACCGCCGAATTTTATCTTGGGAGCCAAAGGAAGAGGAAACGCTGGTCTTCCTGCGCTTTGACGGTATCTACATGGACAGCCGAATCTATGTAAACGGGATTCAAGCAGGAGAGTGGAAGTACGGCTACTCCGCGTTTGAGGTGGAGCTCACGCCGTTTCTGCGTGCGGGAGAAAATGAGATTCTGGTATCGGTGAACCATCAGGATCCGAACAGCCGCTGGTATTCCGGCGCCGGGATTTTCCGAAATGTCTGGCTGAGAGAAGTGCCGTTCTGTCATCTGGCGTCGGACGGCGTCTATTTCCACGCGCAGAAAGCGGAAGGAAAGCTCTGGGACATCGACATTGAGACAGAGGTGGACGGCGGGCATGCGCAGCTGGAATACACGCTGTTCGCAGAGGGCATACCGGTGCCACTGAAAAACGTTCGTCTGGAATATGCTCACTCAGACGGCAAATGCCGTCACCGTTTCCTGGCGAAGGTCGAGGATCCGATCTGCTGGGATGTGGATCGCCCATATGTCTATCGACTGCGGACCACGCTTCGCAGGGGCGGGCAGACGCTTGATGCCGTTGAGCAGAACGTAGGGTTTCGCACGGTCGAATTTTCGCCGGACGAGGGATTTCTCTTAAACGGGCGCAAGCGGAAGCTGAACGGCGTCTGCGAACATCACGACCTTGGCTGCCTCGGCAGCGCGTTCCATGTGCAGGCGATGCGCAGAAAGTTTCGCATCTTAAAGGAAATGGGTGTAAACGCCGTGCGCACTTCGCACAACATGCCGGCTGCAGAGCTTCTGGATCTCGCGGATGAGATGGGGCTTCTGATCGTCGACGAGGCGTTCGACATGTGGGAGATGCCGAAGACGAAATACGATTACGCGCGTTTCTTCCCGGACTGGTACAAAAGAGACGTGGCGAGCTGGATTCGCCGCGACCGAAATCATCCCTGCGTGATCATGTGGAGCATGGGAAACGAAATTTACGACACACACGACGGAGCGCACGGCCTGGAGTGTATGAAGCGGCTGTTTGACGAGGTTTTGAGACACGATCCGAAGGGCAACGCGCGCCCCACCATCGGCTCAAACTACATGCCGTGGGAAAATACGCAAAAATGCGCGGACGTGCTGAAACTGATCGGCTACAATTACGGGGAGCGCTGCTATGACGAGCACCATAACGCGCATCCGGACTGGATCATCTACGGCAGTGAGACGGCGTCCGTGGTGCAAAGCCGCGGGATCTATCATTTCCCATACCGGGAATCTGTGCTGGCGGATGAGGACGAACAGTGCTCGTCTCTGGGAAACTCCACGACAGGCTGGGGCGCGAAGTCGCCGGAGGCGTGCGTCATTGCGGAGCGCGACCACCCATACTCCTGTGGGCAGTTTCTGTGGACCGGCTTCGACTACATCGGAGAGCCGACGCCCTACCACACGAAGAATTCCTATTTCGGGCAGATTGACACGGCCGGATTTCCGAAAGATTCCTATTATATTTACCAGTCGAACTGGACTGACTATCACACGAAACCAATGGTACATCTGTTCCCGTACTGGGATTTCAACAACGGACAGCGGATCGACGTGCGCGCCTGCACAAACGCTCCGTCCGTGGAGCTCTTTTTCAACGGAAAGAGTATGGGAACGTGCGCGATCGACCATGCGCACGGACAGGAGCTTGTCGGATACTGGCAGATTCCTTACGCGCCGGGAGAACTGCTTGCCGTGGCGCGCGATGAGAACGGTAATGAAGTTGCGCGGCAGATGCGGCACTCTTTCGGGGATGTGGCAAAGATCGTGTTGAAGCCGGAGAAAAAGAGTCTGTCCGCCGACGGGGAGGACCTGCTGTTTGTGGAGATCTTCATGGTGGACACGGACGGCTATCCCGTGGAAAACGCCAACAACCGGGTGACGGTGACAGCAGAAGGCGCCGGAGCGCTTGTGGGCATGGACAACGGAGACAGCACCGATACGGACTCTTATAAATGTGACTGCCGCCGTCTCTTCAGCGGAAAGCTGCTTGCCGTTTTCAAGGCGGATGTGACACCCGGCGAACTGCGAATTACGGTATCGTCTGACGGGCTTGCAGACGCTGTGCTTACGATCCCGGTGACGGATGCTGTGAAAAGAGAAGGCGTCAGTCCGCTGGCTTACCTTGCCGGAGTGAGTGGGCGAGTGGATCTGCGTGAAAAGGCCCTGGGCCAGACCAATCTTGCGGGCGTTCTACAAAATCCGGAGGGCTGTGCTCCTGGTGAGACGACTATAGATATTCCGGTGCGCAAGATATCGCTGAGCTGTGATGGCAGCAGAGAACTGGATGCGGATCATCGGGAAACAACGGTAACGGCGGAGCTCCTTCCAGCAAACGCAAGCGACCGCGAGCTGATCTGGAGCGTGGTGGACGACAAGGGCATCCAGATTCCGATCGCTGAGGTGGAGGCGGACGGACGGAATGCGCATGTGGTAGCTAAAGGCGACGGCGCGTTTCGCCTGCGCTGTATGTCCCTCTGCGGCACGAATAAGCCGCGCATTCTGTCCCAGCTGGAGTTTCAGGTACGGGGACTGGGCCCGGCGTTTCTGGATCCCTACGGCTTCATTACCGGCGGGCTTTATGATTACAGCCGCGGGGACGTCGGCAACGGAAACGAGCGCGGCGTGGCGACTCCTTCCGGTCCGGATGGGGTATTTGGCTATCACGGGATCGATTTCGGCCCGCGCGGTTCGGATGAGATCTGTCTGCCAATCTTTGCGCTGAATGACGAGCCGTACCGCATCCGTATCTATGAAGGGATGGCGGATCAGGAGGGCGCGGAGCTGATCGGTGATGTGATCTATCAGAAACCTTCCATCTGGAGTGTGTACCAGGAAGAAACGTATCGTCTGAACAAAAAACTGAGGGGCGTGACAAGCATCAGCTTTGTGACGGAGAAGAAGCTTCATTTGAAAGGCTTTTCCTTCAAGCAAAGCCTCACGTTTGAAAGGATAAACGCTACAGAGTGCGACGAGATCTACGGGGACAGCTTCCGGAAAGAACAGGATCAGATCCGCGGCATCGGCAACAATGTGTCGATCGAATTTGCCCGTATAGACTTTGGCTCTGAGGGCGCCCGGCAGGTTACGGTCTGTGGAAGCACTCCGCTGGAGAAGAATACGATCATTCTGAGTTTTCTCTGCGACGGAAGAGAAGAGCGCCGGATACTGGAATTCACAAAGGGATCAAACGAGCAGACTTTTTCAATCGAAAAGCTCTGCGGCAGGGGCACGGTGCGTTTTGTATTCCTGCCGGGCTCAAATTTCGACTTTTCATGGTTCTGCTTCGAACGATAATTGATGTGTCTGTCGCATTCGATCATACGCGGACAAACTTTTCGGAAAAACAGCTTGCTAAAATTGTATGAATTGTGTATTATGGTAAAAGACGGCTGAAGGCCGGGCTTAAAATAACTGAATGAATGGCAAAGCAGTCGCGGAAACGGCGGAGAGATGAATGGGTTTCCGGCAGATCGTTTGCGACCGCTCTATGACAAAAGGAGGACATGCATATGCTTAACTTAATGAGTGAAGGTGCCGCGGCGGCAGGCAGTGCCGGAGGCGGAATGCTGCTGATGATCATGTACATTGTGGTGATCGGCGCCGCGATGTACTTTTTCGCGATCCGCCCGCAGAAGAAGGAGCAGAAGCGGATGCAGGCGCTCTTGTCTGCGATGGAGGTCGGCGATACGGTCGTGACGACAAGCGGCTTCTACGGCGTTGTGATCGACATCACGGACGAGGACTGCATCGTCGAGTTCGGCAGCAACAAGAACTGCCGCATCCCGATGCGCAAGGCCGCGATCGCCGAGGTGGAAAAGCCGGGGCAGGAGTGAACTAAAAAGGGTGTAGGCGAGTGAGAAAAACCTAATTGATGAGTTGGAAAGACATGAGAAGAGATGCATATAATTTGGCGTCTCTTCTCTATTTTCATGGTCTTATGATCTGCACGGCATGGCGCAGACAGGATACCATGATCTTCTGCGATCTGCAGTTCACCTCGCCGTCCGTGTGCACCCAGAGAGGCGCGTCCGCCTCCAGGATAAACCGTTTGGCGCGGTAAGGCGCGATGCCCTTAAAACGATAATGTTTTCCGTGAAAAGCGGTCGGCAGGGCAAACAGCACAAGTAATTTCGGAAGGTCGCCCACAGCACACAGATCCAGCAGCCCATCGGAGTCGTCCGCCTTCGGGCAGAACATGAACCCGCCGCCCTCGAAACGATGGATCATGCCTGCGACAAACAGCATGGTACCGATGTCAATGGACGTGTCCCCGTCCAGAATCAGCCTGCCGGATATCGCTTTCGTCGAGAACAGCTGCTTTAGGGCGATACCGAGATAGGATAGTTTCCCTAATCCGATTCGATTGAAGAATGTCTTGATCCGGGAACGCTGCACCTCCTCGCAGACAGCCGCGTCATAGCCAAGCCCGCAGCTGACGCAGAAGCGTCGTTCCCCACCCTCCGAGCAGGAGAGAAGCCCGAGATCCATTGGCCGCGGCTTTCCGCTGTGCAGGATCACATCCAGAGCTGCCGCCGGATCGCGCGGTATGCCAAGATCCCTTGCAAGGTCGTTGCTGGATCCGGTGGGAATATAGCCAAGCGTCACCGAGCCGTCCGGCGGAAGAGCCTGAATGACCTCGTTCATGGTGCCGTCGCCGCCCAGGACGATCAGCGAAAAAGGTCTGTCATCATGACGGCACAGTTCTGTCGCGATTTTTGTGACGTTTCCTTTCTCTTTGGAAAAGTGCGCTTCATATAGTAAATTTTCTCTCTTCAGTACAGGTTCGACCTGTTCCTGCCAGATTTGGAGCCCTTTTCCGGAACGGGATGCCGGATTTACGATCACATGGTACATTGATTCTTCCTGCCGTTTTCGTATTTTATAGTTTGGAAATATCTATATATGCATTTTTTGAAGCAAAGCATCCTGCAAAACTTGCGAAAAATTCAAGCCGAGTGCGATTGCCTCTTCATTCATCCATTCGGGAATCGTAAGCGTTTTCTTAACGGCTTTGTTATTGAATTTTCGCCGATAGGCCATTGTATCGCAGGAAATGTAATTTACAAATTCTTCCCCGGAGACTTTCAAGTCATTACGTCTTGAGGGGACGGGAATCAGTCGGTGATCCTTTTCATATCCGTATAAAACAAGAGCAAGGACATCTTCAGCCATTTCGAGACCGTCTTCCAAATTGTCTCCACAAGTATAACATCCTTCCAAATCCGGGAAATTGACAGAAAACGCTCCATTCTTTTCTGGTGTAAAAACAGCCGGATAAACATATTTTGCCATTATAATATCCCTCCGTTTAAATCGTATGTATTGTAATACGTGTGAGCACGTGTGTCAATGTAAAACTCTTCGAATGATCGACATAATGATATATAATTCACGAATAAAATTTGTCACGAAACTGTCACTTACTTATGGTAAGATATTTCTAATAAAATTTTCGACTGCATCAAAATCATTTGGAAAGGCAGGAACCGACCATGATTGAACTATATTATGTCGAGGACGATCGCAATATCGCTTTGTCTGTGAAGGAATACCTGGAGCAGAAGGATTTCCGGGTGACTGTCTGTGAAACGCTTGCAAGGGCGAAACTGCTGATAGAAGTGCATATCCCATCCTGTGTTCTTCTGGACTGGAACATGCCGGATGGACAAGGAGCCGATTTGTGTCGGTGGATCCGCAGCAGATGGAAGGATCTGCCTGTCGTTTTCCTCACGGTTCGCGGGGACAGTCCGGATATCGTCACCGGCTTTCAAAGCGGCGCGGACGACTATGTGGTGAAGCCGTTTGAACTTGAGGTATTGTACTCCCGGATCCGGGCGATACTCCGAAGAAGCGGAAACATGGATGAGCGATATCTTTCCTGCGACGGGATCGTGATCGATCAAAACCGTCATGCGGTATTCTGTGATTCGCAGGAAATTTCCCTTAGTATGGCAGAATATCAGCTGCTCTTGTATCTGATACAGAATAAGGGCAGAACTGTGACCAGAGAACAGATTCTGGAACGCGTTTGGGATGTGAGAGGAAATTATGTAAACGATAATACCCTGACTGTCACAATAAAACGCCTGCGAGATAAGCTTTCGCAGCCGACATGCCTGAAGACTATAAGAAGCGTGGGATATCGCATGGAGGATACCTTATGAATACCCGGAAAAATTTGCTGATTCTGTTCGGTTTGATCCTGTCGACCACCCTGATTTCGTCCTCGGCCGCAACTATGCTTGTCTCAAGGCATTACAGCAGACTTTCGTTTGATCTGCTGAATACGGTGTGTTCTGAAGTAGTAGAGCGGGGCCCGGAAACGCGGGGAATCGTTTCCGCTGTGTTGAAGGATTATACGGAACACGTGGCAAATGCCGATTTGAGCAGGCGCGGAGGTGGAGATGCAGGAGAACGTACAGAGAAATTTGCAAGTGAAAGTACAGGAGAAAATACAGGTGAAAACATAAGTGAAGGCGAAGAAGAAAATGCAGGAGAACACATAAGAGAAAACACAGTCGGGATAGCGGATATACCGTCGATGGATCTGCTGCCTTCCCTGGGATATCGCGCAGACGATTTTGCCAAAGCAGGTTCCGGACAGAACGTTCTTCTCGTGATGATCGCTTCCCTAATAGGCATTGTCCTTTTCTTTTTTACATTTCTGTATCGGAATACCGCAGAGGCCCGGCGGATTCGCGCGCTTGCCTCGTATCTGGAACAGGTGAACAGCGGAAAAGCGTTGATCCTTTCCACCTCCGGGGAGGATGATTTTTCCAAGCTGGAAGATGAAATTTATAAAACAGTGACCTTCCTCTATCAGACAAAGGAGCAGGCAGTACAGGCGAAGAATGGTTTTGCTGAAAATCTGTCGAATATCGCACATCAGATCAAAACGCCGATCACGGCGATGTCCCTGTCCGTACAAAGAATGAGGCAGGGCTTTGACGGTAAGACACTGGAACAGATGGAGAAGCAGTTATCCCGGCTGACTCGTCTGGAGGAAGCTTTGCTGGTTTTATCGCGGCTTGACGCCGGGACCTTATCTCTGCAGAAAGAGGAAACCGATGTTTTTACCCTTCTTGTCCTCGCCGCGGATAACCTGCAGGAGTTGCTCTCAAGCTTCGGCACTTCCATTGATATACCGGAAGATGGAGAGATGATGATCATCGCTGACATGGACTGGACAATGGAAGCGATCATGAACTTGATGAAAAACTGCATGGAACACAATAAGGGTGGAACTGTCCACTGTTCCTATGCCCGGAATCCGTTATATACGGAAATCTTGATCTGGGATGAAGGCGCAGGGTTTGCAAGAGAAGACATTCCCCATTTGTTTGAACGGTTTTATAGAGGAGAAAATGCCGGTGAAGAAGGCATTGGGATCGGACTGGCTCTGGCAAGAGAGATCATTGAACGCCAAAATGGGACGATACGAGCAAAAAACAGGGCGGAAGGCGGAGCTCTTTTTGAAATCCGCTTTTATAATGCATGAAACTGATACAAAACATGTAAAATGCAGGATGCAGTCACTGAGCTGTAACTTTCATTTGCTATACTGCTGATTGACAGGCAAGCAGAGGAAACACCACAGGGAGTGTACCTTTATGCCAAAACCGGGCACGCAGAGGAAAGGAGAAGATCAGGATGGAAATCTTAAAATGTGAAGGGGTCAGAAAAGTATATGGCTCCGGCGATAACCAGGTAACAGCGCTTGACGGAATCGCTCTGTCTGTAAACAGGGGCGAATTTGTGGCGATCCTTGGTGCTTCCGGGTCTGGGAAGTCTACCTTGCTGCATATTCTTGGCAGCGTGGACAAGCCTACAAGCGGAAAGGTCATCATAGACGGAACCGACCTCTCCAAACTGAACCGGACACAGGCGGCAATCTTCCGGCGCAGAAAGGTGGGGCTGGTATATCAGTTTTATAATCTGATTCCGACCCTCACGGTGAGAAAAAATATTCTTATGCCTCTGTCTTTGGATAAGAAAAGGCCGAATCAGGAATATTTTGAGAAGATTGTGAAGTCTCTTGGAATTGCGGAGAAACTGGACGCTATGCCGAATCAGCTTTCCGGCGGACAGCAGCAGCGGGTGGCAATCGCGCGTTCCCTGATCTATCGGCCGGCCCTTCTTCTTGCGGACGAACCGACCGGAAACCTGGATCAGAAAAATTCCAAAGAAGTGATCGATATGCTGAAGCTTTCTAATCGCAACCTGGAGCAGACGATCCTTTTGATCACCCATGATGAAAAGGTGGCTATGGAAGCGGAACGTATCATTACGCTTGAGGATGGGCGCATTATTCGTGACGCCCGGCGGAGGTAACAGATATGTGGAAAGAATATTCATCAAACTATATCAAAAATAATCGATTTTCCGGTTTTTCTGTGATGATTGCGGCGTTCATTTCTTCCCTGCTCTTATCTCTGCTTTGCGGATTGTTTTACAATGCGTGGAAATATGAAGTGGAGCGGATCGAATCAGAGGAGGGCGACTGGCACAGCCGTATCATCGGTGAACTCTCTGCAGAGGATATCGAAACGATCAAAAACTTTGCAAATGTAGAGGACGCTGCGATAAACGAGAACGGGCTGAAAGGGACAGAACCGACAGTAGATCTCTATTTCAACGATAAGAAAACTGTTTTTTCAGATACGCCGCATATTGCGGAACAGCTCGGCATCCCGCAGGACAGGGTCGTTTACAACTATGAGCTTCTTGCCATGTATCTGATCCGCGATTTCGGCGATACGGCTCCACGGCTGCTGTTCCCGCTGTTCCTGCTGATCACGCTGGCGGCCTCTTTCTCTTTGATCGTCATTATCCATAATGCTTTTGCGGTATCCATGAACGCAAGAATTCATCAGTTTGGCATTTTTTCCAGTATCGGAGCCACGCCGAAACAGATCCGGACATGTCTTTTGCAGGAGGCGGCTGTTCTCTGCGCGGGGCCGGTCATAGCAGGGAATGCGATGGGCATTGCAGGCAGCGCGGGACTCACCTATCTGAGCAACGCAATGTTGGGCAGCGATGTTCCCGGACGGCATGAGGCGTCCTTTGGCTATCACCCGCTGGTTCTGGTGCTGACATTGCTTGTAACGATCCTGACAATATGGATTTCCGCATGGCTTCCGGCCAGAAAATTAAGTAAGCTGACACCGCTTGAAGCAATTAAAAACACCGGAGAACTGCGGTTAAAACGTCAAAAGAATTCCCGTCTGCTCTCGCTGCTGTTCGGAATAGAAGGAGAATTGGCCGGCAACGCACTGAAAGCGCAGAGAAGAGCGTTGCGGACAGCATCCCTGTCGCTCATCTTTTCATTTCTTGCGTTCGCGCTCATGCAGTGCTTTTTCTCCCTTTCCCAGATCAGCACAAGGGAGACCTATTTTGAACGGTATCAGGACGTATGGGATATCATGACTACAGTCAAAGACACCGATGCAGATAACTTTGAAGAAGCAGCATCCATCCGGAAACTTGAGGGCATAAAAAGCGCCATTGTCTATCAGAAGGCTTCCGCGAAAAGAATCATCGCCGAAGAAGAGATGAGCGAAGATATGAAATCCTTTGGCGGCTTTTCCGGGGCTCCTGCGAACTATGTGTCGCAGGTGGAGGGCGGATGGCTGGTAAATGCCCCGATCGTGATCATGGATGACCATAGCTT
Organism: uncultured Lachnospiraceae bacterium; assembly: GCA_947626285.1. GTDB lineage: Bacteria > Bacillota > Clostridia > Lachnospirales > Lachnospiraceae > Choladousia. Next base: position 10,776 of record CANQRR010000008.1, on the reverse strand, counting down.
TGCCGCGTATTGCGAGCAGCTTGGTATTGCGCCGCGACTTGACGGGGCAGTGGTCTTAAATCAGATCCGTGACGTGACAAACCCTGATTTCCGGCATCCTGTTTTTATGCCGTATATAAAGACGTCTGGCACTGACGAAGATGCGGTGAGCGTTTTGAGACATTCCGGGAATGAGGAGGCTCCCTCCGGAGATATCTCTATGCCATCCGGCAATAATGAGGAAACGGCGGCAAAAGTTCCTGTTCTGGCATACACGCAGGAAACACCTGTGTTGAGAGAGGAATATGCAAAGCTTGATTATTATGAGTTGGTGCATTTCATTCCTGTGTCCTTGTGGAAAGAGATCAAAGGGCGGATCGGAGGAGCAGAGGAAGACAGCTACGTCTGCGTCCGCGGAAGAGAAAACGCCACACTGGAGGAATTGAATACCATACAGGATGAGATCGCGCAGCTTGTAGATGGGAAATATTCCATAGAACAGGAAAACCGCATCCGGGAGTATGAAACAAACAACAGACAGATACAGGGGATGATGGCTGTCTTTGGGGCTTTTTGCGTTTTGCTTGCGATCATCGGCATTGGCAATGTATTCTCCAATACATTTGGATTCGTGCGTCAAAGAAAGCGGGAATTTGCAAGGTATATATCGGTAGGACTGACGCCGAAGGGACTCAAAAAAATGTTTTGTACCGAAGCGCTTGTAATCGCTGCCCGTCCGATTTTGATCAGTCTTCCGATCGTGGTCGTCGCGACCGGATTTATGCTGCGGACAAGTTATATGGAAGTTGGTACTTTTTGGGGTGAAGCGCCGCTCATTCCGATCCTTCTGTTTATGCTGGCAATTTTAGGTTCTGTAGCACTGGCATATTATCTGGCATGGCGGAATGTACGGAAGATCAGTCTGGCCGAGGTGCTGAGAGATGACACAATGATGTAAAGATACTGTTACAGCGGTTTTGAGAAATATTATACTTTACAGCATTCTCCGAAAACAGCGCCGCCAATGATCAGAACAGCTCCCAGTATTTGCAGCGGGGCCATTGTCTCATGCAGGATCAGCACGGACAGCAGCACCGCGGACAGCGGCTCCAGATAGCCGCATATTGCGACGGACTGTGCGGGGAGATCACCGATTGAGGAGAAGTAGCAATAGCAGCCGACGCCCGTATTCACCAGGCCAAGCAGCAGGATGGGAGGCCAGTCGCGTGAGGCGATCTCCATGGAGAGACCCTGCCTGCAGCCGACAAAGAGCGTTACGACAACAGCGGTACAGAGAAGCTGTATCGCTGCGTTTTCTGTCCCGGTGATCTCCTTTGACAGCTTGTTTGATAACACCATGACGGCATAGGCGATCGCCGACAGCCCGGCGCAGAGCAGCCCCCACAGATTTATCCCGGACGCCGCGGCCTGACCGCTGATAAAGAATGCGCCCAACAGGGCGGAAGCAAGGGCAATTATCTTTGCAGACGTGATCCTTTCTTTGAGGAGCAATGGTGAAAGCGCGACCACGATCGCGGGGCCGGTATAGTTGATCAGCATGCCGAGGCTGACGCCGATCTGCGCATAGGCCTCAAACAAAAACAGCCAGTCCGTCGCCATCGCGATGCCGGAAACAGCGATAAACAGGAAATCTTTTTTGTGCCTGCGCGCGGTAAAACGATGTCCTGTGATCAGGAACAATCCTAGCAGCAGGGCTGCGCCCAGCACCGAGCGCAGAAGTACGATCTCGTAGCTGGACAGGTGGATATAGCTTGCGACGACTCCGTTTGAGCCGAAGAGCAGGAGCCCTGCAAGGTATTTCAAGTATGATTTTTTCATATTCAGATCAAACTCCCTCAAACAGTTTTCGGCCGGTCTTGATTCCGGACTTTTTTTATTGTATCATTGAGCTGTGAATCTGAAAAACAAATTTATCAAATAAATTATATTTGGAAAGCGAATGAATGACATGGAAATGAATCTTCAGAAATATTTGTCCTTTGTCAAGACGGCGGAATGCGGAAGCTTTACAAAGGCGGCGGAGCTGCTGAATTACTCTCAGGCAAGCATCAGCAGGATGATAAGCGACCTTGAGAAAGAATGGAAGGTATCGCTCCTTGAACGCAATTCAGGCGGGGTGAGGCTGACTTCAGACGGGATGAAGCTGCTGCTGTATGCGAAGAGCCTGGTCGCGGAATTTGAAAAGCTGCAGATGGAGATTGACGAGCTGAGCGGCCTGCAGTCCGGATTGATCCGTATTGGCACCTTTTCAAGCGTGGCGACGCACTGGCTGCCGAATATCATCCGGGAGTTTCAGAAGGATTATCCGAACATGGATTATGAACTGCTGCTCGGCGACTACACGGAGATCGAGGAGTGGATACTGGAAGGACGGGTGGACTGCGGATTCCTGCGCCTGCCGACACGTCCGGAGCTGGAAACGATATTTTTGGAGCAGGATAAGCTCATGGCGATCATTCCGGAAAATCATCCGCTTGCGGACCGTGAGAGATTCCCTGTAACGGCGCTTTGCAATGAACCGTTCATGCTGTTGGAGAAAGGCGCAAAGGCTGAGATATCGGAGATATTTGAGAGAAACCAGCTGACGCCGAAGGTTCGCTTCACTACATGGGACGACTACGCGATCATGTCGATGGTGGAAAGCGGACTCGGCATCAGTATATTGCCGCAGCTCATCCTGAAAAGAGTGCCCTATAAAATCATTGCGAAAGAGCTTGACGTCCCGGCGTATCGCAGGATTGGACTTGCGTTCCGGAGCAAAAAGACGATCTCGCTGGCGGTCAGACGGTTTATCGAATATCTGCAGTACCGAAAAACATCATAACAGCGAAACCGGCGGCTGCATTTGGCGTGGTTGAAAGCAGGGGATATTTTTGATATACTCAAAATCAAAGAAAATCGTATATTTACAAAAGAAATAGTGGAAAAGAAGATAAAATTAATGGAATTTGCAGGGATACTGAATGCCAAGTTGATTTTTTATGATTGCGGGCATTATATTCATCACTATAAAAGTGATGAGATGTGTAAAGAGATAATAAATTTTGTAAATTCATTAGAAAAAAGAATCCGCAAATGATAAATGGAGTAGTTACCATTTTCCATTACTGAAGTGATTTATTTTTAAAAATGTCAGAACGAGAGCCCGTATCTACAAGAGTCAAGGTCAATACATCGTCCTCGATCAGATAGACAAGAAGCCAATCAGGCTTAATGTGGCATTCGCGAAAACCGGCAAAGTTTCCAGATAGACCATGATCCCGATATTTTTCATCGAGCTGCCTGCCCTGACGCAGCAGATCAACAACATCGTCCAAAAGAGAAATATCGAGACCGCGCTTTTTCATTAGTTTATAGCTTTTCTTGTAAGCAGTGGTAAATTTGATCTGGTACATCAGTCGTCAAGTGCCGCCTTTAGTTCTTCCATGCTGTTGTACCCCTTGATGTCAGGATCTCGGGATATTTTTTTGGCTTCGGCCATTGCGTTGAGCGTTTTGTCGCTGTATTGCGGAACCTCTACAGCAAAAGGCAAACCGCCGCGTAGGATGCATTGATGCAGAAAAAGATTTACTGCGCTTGACATATCCAAACCAAGGTTTGAAAATAGAGCTGTTACTTCACGTTTAATATTCGAATCAATACGAATTTGTGTTGGAGTGGTGGCCATGTAATCATCTCCTTTCGACTTTGCTTTTATTGTATGTGTTTTGGTTTACAATGTCAAGCGTTTTGGCAACATTTTAAGATTGGTCCCAAAGGGACGATATAGATACTATGTGAGCTGTAAGGAAATACTATACCAGAAAGCGGCGTTATCTATATTTTGAAGTCAGCTTAGTAATCATCATATTTTACTTCGTTTGGTATAAAATGCTCTTTGCAAATCGACAATGCCTGCTCTTGCAAAGAATAAAACCGTTTGTTTTTGTGATATGCAAGAAGGTAATCACGGTCAAAATCACAGTCGGTTATTGTGATCGTTTTCAAATTCCCTTGTTCGGTCCATTCTCTGATCAGATTTTGCGGCAGGACAGCGATTCCGTTTCCGGCCATGGCACAGGAAATCAACGCCTGGTTGCTTGCAGATTCTATCATCGGCGCTGCGCTGAGACGGTTGACCGAAAGTGTTGCGTCAAGTAAATCTCTTGACGCACTTCCGGGTTCCCTTAAAAGCAGAGGATACTTTGTCAGCTCCTCTAAAGTGATCTGCTCCGGGACTGCAAATTCACAGGAAGAAACTGCCGTCAGGCGGTCCTGAAACACGGCCTGTGTTATAAGATGCCTGGAATGAATGCTGCCTTCCACAAACGCAAAGTCAAGATTTCCATTCACGAGTAATCCCTCGATCACTGAAGTCTGCTGAATCATGACGGATAACCGAATTTGAGGCAGTTCCCGGCTGATTGCCGCAGCCATTTGCGGAACAAATAATCTGCCGATGGTGAGAGATGTGCCGATGTGCAAATCGGTATTCGTTTCACTTTCTCGCGCGAGCTGCTCAAAGTCATCGAAGGAAGCAATGGTTTCCTTCGCTTTCGCAAGCAAGCGTTTTCCGCTGTCCGTCAAAACAAGCCGATTTCCGATGCGGTCAAACAATATCACATTGTAGTATTTTTCAATCTCCGCTATGGTTTGACTTACCGCGGGCTGGGCAACGTAAAGGGTGCTTGCCGCCTTTGTGATTCCGCCTGCTTCACAGACAGCTATAAAAGTTTTCAGATGCCGCACTGTCATAGCCTCATAAACCCATAACCTTTCCCTTATGATCCTGATAAGACTATACTATTTTACTTATGAAGCGTCAAGCGGTATGCTGTGAACGAATCTTATGTTACGAGGTATGTGGGTGGAAAATCGAATGAGAAAATTATTTAAGCTGTTTCTTATTATGGTGAAGATCGGTCTCTTTACTTTTGGAGGCGGCTATGCTATGATCGCGCTTTTGGAAAGCGAATTTGTCTCCAAACGCCGCTGGATGCAAACAGATGAATTTGCGGATATGGTCGCCATTGCAGAATCCACACCCGGACCGATCGCTATCAATGCCGCCACCTATATCGGCTATCAGCAAAACGGCGTCCCTGGTTCGATTGCCGCTACTGTGGGCGTCTGTATTCCGTCCTTTGGAATCATCTTTTTGATTTCTCTGTTCTTCGACGCGTTTCAGCAGATACAATGGGTGGCAGCGGCTTTCAAGGGAATCCAGATTGGCGTAGTCGTTCTGATTCTGTCGGCGGGACTGAAAATGCTATGGCAAATGCAAAAAACGATTTATAATGTGCTGTGCGCAGGTCTGACGATGACTTGTCTTGTGTTATGCTCGCTGTTTGGCATCAACTTTTCGTCCGTTTTCTATATTCTCATCGGCGCGGTGATCGGTCTGAGCGTTTATTTTATGAAACGGCTGTTCGAACACGGAAAAGCGGAGGTGAGAAAATGATTCTCTTTCAGCTTTTCCTGACTTTCTTAAAAATCGGCGCCGTATCCTTCGGCGGCGGATATGGGATGATCTCGCTGATACGGGAAGAAGTTCTGTCGCACGATTGGCTGACGGAAGAACAGCTTCTCCGTTTCATTGCTGTATCCGAAAGCACTCCGGGGCCAATTGCCGTCAATATGGCGACCTTTATCGGTTCCTCCCGGGCGGGATTTACAGGCGCGCTTGTCGCCACCTTCGGGGTAGTCCTGCCGTCCTTTATTGTGATCCTGCTGATTGCGGCGCTTTTTAAAAAAGTAATGAAATACGCCGGTGTGCAGTCCGCATTAAACGGAATACGCCCGGTAATCACAGGACTGATTTTAGGGACGGCACTTATCCTGCTTTTGAGTACCATAGCCAATATTCAAACCGTTCACGACGCTGTTTTACTGGATTGGAAAGCGGGCATCATTTTTGCGATTCTTGCTGTATCGGCGACAGTGTATCCGAAATTTCGCAGAAAACCATTTTCTCCGATTCTTTTGCTGCTGCTTTCGGGGATTATGGGTATGCTGTTTTATCTGTGATATACTGCTGCATTTCAGTTATGGCAACAGGTACAAGTATATTCTAAGAAATGATAATGGGGGTAGTTACCAAGAGGTGCGTTACCCAACTTAAAGTGCGTACTTGCGGGAATGATTGTTGCAGATATAATGATATATGTAATGGTCTTCCAGACAATAGGGGGGGAATGATAAAATGTATGTTTGTATCAAAGACCAGATCCAGAATATGAACCTGGTGATCGGCTGTACGGTGGGCTGCCCCTATTGCTATGCGCGGAACAACGTGCGGCGGTATCACATGATTGACGACTTCTCAAAGCCGGAGTTTTTTCCGGGTAAGCTGCGTTTGATGGAAAAAGAGAAACCGCAGAATTTTCTGCTGACCGGCATGAGCGATCTTGCCGGGTGGGAAACAAAATGGCGGGGGCAGGTATTTGCGAAGATGGCGGAAAATCCCCAGCACCAGTTTTTGTTCCTGTCAAAACGGCCGGATCTGCTTGACATCGATACTGACCTTGAAAATGCCTGGTTTGGCGTGACGGTCACAAGGAAATCGGAATTATGGCGGGTCGACGCGCTTAGAAAAAATGTGCGGGCAAAGCATTATCATGTGACGTTTGAGCCGTTGTTTGATGATCCGGGCGAGGTGGATTTCCGTGGTATCGATTGGGTGGTCATCGGAACCATGACCGGAGCGCAGAGCAGGAAAGTGCGGACAGCGCCGGAATGGGTGCATTCCCTGACGGAACAGGCGCACGCGCAGGGGATTCCTGTATTTTGGAAAGAGGATCTTGTTCCGATCATGGGCGAAGATATGGTACAGGAGTTGCCCGACGCTTTCAACAGAGTTTTGGAGGAACAAAAGAAATGGCACAGATCATAGAAAACAATATCCGGATCGCGGATGTGGAAACAAAAAATGTCATGACGAAATCCAGCCTCCCGGTGGGTGGATATTCTGTCAATCCTTATGTGGGCTGTACCCACGCCTGCAAATATTGTTATGCCTCGTTTATGAAGCGGTTTACCGGGCATACGGAGGAATGGGGGACATTCCTTGATGTGAAGCACTGGCCGGAGATCAAAAATCCGAAGAAGTACGCCGGGCAGCGGGTGGTGATCGGCTCGGTGACGGACGGATATAACCCACAGGAGGAGATATTCGGGGCAACCCGCAGATTGCTTGAACAGCTTCGCGGCAGCGATGCGGATATTCTGATCTGCACAAAATCTGACCTTGTCCTGCGGGATATTAACCTTTTGAAAGAGCTGGGGCGGGTGACAGTGTCCTGGTCGATCAATACGCTGGACGAGGGCTTCAAGAATGATATGGATAATGCTGTCAGTATCAAGCGGCGTCTTTCCGCCATGAAACAGGTCTATGACGCCGATATCCGTACCGTCTGCTTTGTGTCTCCCGTATTTCCGGAAATTACGGATTTTGAGGCGATTTTTGAACGGGTCAGGAACCAGTGTGATCTGTTCTGGCTGGAAAACCTCAATCTTCGCGGCGGGTTCAAAAAGACCATCATGGATTATATCGCGGAAAAATATCCTTCGCTTTTCCCATTGTATCAAGAAATCTACGACCGGCATGACCGTAGTTATTTTGAAGCGTTGGAAAAGAAGGCGGAGGAAATGGCAAAGAAATATGACTGTCCGTTTGTAGACAATGAAATGCCATACGGACATGTTCCGCAGGGTCATCCCGTTATCGTAGATTACTTTTATCATGAGGAAATCCGGGGATCTGAAAATACCGGGAAACGGAATTCGAAAAAGGCATGAGAACAGATTAGCTGTGGATGCAATGAAGCCTGTTTATCAACAGGTTTTTGATTTTGTTTTTAGAGCTGGGCGTTGGCTACAATACGCCGGTCATTATCAAATATCCATTCTGGCGTATGACCACGCAGAATAAAGCGACAGCTTATGCGTGTATCAACTATGGTGAGGCTGTCTCTCCCAAAGAGATTGAGAGGCAGTCAATTTGCATTGACGGAGATATTGGAAATGTATTAGTGGATATGGGTATATACATTTAGGGAATGCATTTGCGTGGTTGAATGCAGGGGGTATTTTTGATATACTCAAAGAAAACGAGTTATTAAACGGAGGTATCATGGAATTTTTATTTGTCTCACTTGGTGGTGCTTTGGGCGCAGCAGGAAGATATGCGATGAGCCTTTTGCCGGTTAAAACAGGTTTTCCAATATTAACTTTGCTCACAAATATCATAGGTGCGGCGATGATAGGATTTATTGCAGGTATTGTGAGTGATAATAATGAAGTATCTCCGAATATGGTCTTGTTTTGGAAAACAGGTGTATGCGGAGGATTTACAACCTTTTCTACTTTTTCACTTGAAGCATTTACGTTGTTCGAAAACAAGGCCTATCTGTCTGGAGGAATTTACATATTTTTAAGTGTTGTATGCTGCCTGGCAGGTGTTTTTTGCGGGAAAAAACTATCCATGCTGATTCACTGAAAAATCCCCCGCCTCGCTCGGTCAAATCTGGTTGAAAGGAGATCTCTTTATGAAATACGAATGTAAGATTACTGTTCTCGAAACAAAATGCTTTCCGGAGCTTCAGGAGAAATTTTTGGCTGATCCCAAATCCGGGCCTTGCCCTTTCTTTAAGGCTGGCGATACATTCTTACTGAAACGCACCCCACAGCAGGATGACTTCTATCACTTGATGAACGGAAGATTTTGTGGCGAAGCATGGGACGCCGTAAGCCGATATGTTTATACTGCCCTTCAGGGCGGCTCCATCATGAAGGGTTGGACGAATGATGACCGAATGATGATCGCCTGCTGCAACGATGGCACAAGACCCGTCATCTTTAAGATAGAACGAATCGATATACCGGAAAATGATGAGGAACAGGCGTGGTTGGAAAAGCGGGATTTTACCAATTTAGCCGAGGATGCTTATACGGGCTGATTTTGCAAATTCGTAATTTCAAACGTAAAACTTTTTGTTTATGAGGATATTGCCATGAAGATTCAGCAGATACGAAATGCAACGCTTAAAATAAAATACGGTGATCAGACGATTCTTCTCGACCCCTGGCTGCAAGATCAGGGAACGGGATTTTCTGCAAGCGCAGTAAGACCGGATATGAACGGTGTTCGCAGTCCGCTGAACGCTCTGCCGATGATGCCGGACGAAATTCTTGCCGAGGTGGATTTCTGCCTTGTAACGCACATTCACCCGGATCACTTCACGGCGGATTATCTGCCCAAGGAGATGAAAATCATCGTTCAAAACGAGGAAGACCGGCAGGAAATGGAGTCTATGGGCTTTGAAAATGTTTCGGCCTTTGAACGAGATACAATGGATATCAGTTCTGTCACGATTACCAAAGTGCCTGCCATTCATGGGGATAACGAAGAACTTGTGAAATGGATGGGAATCGGCAGCGGATACATCCTGTGTGGAGAAAACAAAACGCTGTACATCGCCGGAGACACGGTGTATTGCAGCGCGGTCGAGGAAACGCTGAAAAAATATACCCCGGATGTGATTGCCGTGAATTGCTGCGAAGCGACCACGCCTCAGGGACGGCTGATTATGAATCTTTCGGATGTGGAAACGGTTTGCAGGCAAGCACCGAAGGCACTTGTGGTCGCAACGCATTTAGACAGTGTAAACCATGCTCTGATCACCAGCCGTGATGTAAAAAACTTTGCGCGAAATCATGGACTGGATAATTTATATGTACCGAAAAACGGGGAACAGCTTTTGCTATAAATCCATGGATAAAAGAAGCCTCAGATATGCCGCAAATGACTGTCTGAGGCGTGGGCGTGAACATCCAGCTGGCCCTGCGGGACTATTACGACGAGATACAAAAGGCTGCCGAAGCCCGGATGAGTGCCATCACCCTGCAGGATATCATCGACACTTACCGCCAAAAGGCGGGTGTGAATAACGAGACGGAGGACATGCAGATTATGAGAAAAGTATCACAGACTCTGTAAGCATGGAGGCTCCTATGACCTATACAGAAGAATTTAAATATAAATGTCCGGTCGACTGGACGCCCGTCACCCATACCATTACTTTCGAGAAGGCAGATCAGGTCCGGGTGTTTGAGGACACGATCCTTTCCTTTTCCTGCAGTCGAAACGCGGCCTGCGCCAAATGTGCGGAGAATTACCGCGATTGACAAATTATTTGTCTCATTGGCCGCTGCAGGCTTCTTCGCGCTGGTCATGAATCAGGAAGGTTTCCAGGCCGGCCCGGATGAACTGATCGATGGTCTGCTGGATCCGGCTCCAGTCCGTGCATTTGTTTTTCAGCATCATTCGGTTGATCGCAAGACAGCCGTTCATTTGAAACCAGAAAACTGCCTCCGCCTGTTCAAAGGTCAGGAGGCTTTTCTGCATCAGGTTTGTGATGAAGCTTTCCTTACCCGTATCAGAAAGCTTTTCCAGCATCCGGGCGGAGACGACGTCGTCGGAAAAGAGTATCTGATACCGGGGAGAGGACTGTATTTTTTCGCAGAACGGATAGGTGCAGTTCTGCTTATTCGGGCATAGCACATGATCGAAAACACTTGAGGTATTGGAGAGGAAATCTTCAAAAATATCGTTCAGCACATCATCTATATCGTAGTAATGGAGATAGAACGTGCCGCGGTTCATCTCTGCCTTTTTACAGATTTCTGTCACTGTGATTTTGTTATAAGGCTTTGCTTTCAGTTCTTCGAGAAAAATATTCTTGATCGTCTGGCGGGTGTATCTGCTGCGCCGGTCGTCTTTTCGCTTTTCTTCCATAA
>CANQRR010000007.1 GCA_947626285.1 uncultured Lachnospiraceae bacterium | reverse complement strand
CTGACGGTCGGCTTTGTGGACGACGAGATGTGCAAGGCGACCGTGAAGGGCACGGACGACGACAACGATCTGGCGGTAGTATCCGTGGCGCTCTCCGACATCCCGGACGACACGCTGTCTAAGATCAAGGTCGCGAAGATCGGGGATTCCGACGATCTGGTCGTGGGGCAGCAGGTGGTGTGCATCGGTAACGCGCTTGGCTACGGCCAGTCCGTGACGACCGGTATCGTCAGCGCCTTAAACCGCACGATCAAGCTTGAGGGCTACGACAATACGAAGCTGATTCAGACGGACGCGGCGATCAACGGCGGCAACAGCGGCGGCGCGATGCTGGATATGAACGGTCATGTGGTCGGCATCAACTCCGCGAAGGTGGCGTCGGCGGGCGTCGAGGGCATGGGTTACGCGATCCCGATCTCCTACGCGAAGCCGATCCTGGAGGATCTGATGAATAAGAAGACCAGGACGGAAGTTGTCGACGAGGATCAGAGCGCATACATCGGTTTTTCCGGTGAGGAAGTCTCCGGCGATGTTGCGCAGCTGTACAATATTCCGGAGGGAATCCTTGTCGAGGAAGTGGCGGAAGGAAGTCCGGCGGAAGAGGCCGGTATGAAGAAAGGCGATATCATCGTCAAGTTTGACGGCGAGGACGTGGCTTCGATGTCCGACCTGCGCGAAAAGCTTGCGTACTACGCGGCCGGCGAGGAGATCACGGTGACGGTCAGCCGGGCGAACGAGGGCGAGTATGAGGAGACGAAGCTGGAGTTGACGCTTGGCGCGGCAGAATAAGTATAGAATAAGTACAAAATAAGTGAGGAAAGGACTGCCGTATCAGTTGGAATTTAACTGGTCGGCAGCCCTTTTGCTGTTTTGACAGATGAAAACGAAAAATTGAAGGCCCGCATTGAAGAACTGGAATCTTCAAGATAGTAATCCTATGTCGACATGCTAAGAGCAGTAAAAAATGCCGTAAATGAATGATGTTTGGAGAAATGCCAAACAGTGTTCATTTGCGGCAGTTCTATTTTATCCTCTAAGCGCTGAATCATTTAATCTCTTGTTCCAACATATCAAATTCTTCGGTGGAAAAGAATTCTCCAAGTGTCATATCCAAGCCGTCACAAAATTTCTTGATCGTCAGAATTGAAATGTCTCTGCGCCTTGAATCCATCATGCTGTATGCAGTTGACGGCGTTACACCGGATAGATTCGCCAATTCATTGATTCTGATACCGCGTTCTGCGCAAAGCTCCAGGAAGCGTTTTGCCACAGCGTCCTTGACACTCATGAAATCCACCTCAAGAATATTTTAGTAATTTATTCGCAGATGCGTATACGCACTTGCGTAATTTTGGAAAATGATATAGAATGAAATTCGGCATTAATATTGGAGAATAGAAAGATATTGGCAGACGAAAGACAGGAGAGATTATTTCCGAAAACATGAAAAAATATGACAAGATCATAATAGGAGCCGGATTATATGGACTGTATTCCGCGCTGTTTTGCGGACAGAAAAGGCAAAAGATCCTGGTGTTGGAATGTGACCGAACGGCGTTTGGGCGAGCGACCTATGTCAATCAGGCAAGGGTGCATCAGGGGTACCATTATCCGCGTTCCCTTTCTACCGCCGCGAAATCCGCGGGTTATTTTGAACGGTTCAGCAGAGAGTATAGCTTTTGCATTAACCGGGAGTTTGAAAAAATCTACGCAACGTCCAATCAGTTTTCGTGGACAAATGGAGAGCAGTTCAGGAGTTTTTGCAAAGCTGCGAAGATACCGTGTAGGCCTCTCCCGCCGGAATACTTTTTCAAGAATCACATGTGTGACGGGGCATTTCTTACCAGGGAATACACATATGACGCGATGCTTCTGAAAAAATATTTTCTGGAAAAGTTGAGTGATCTGAAGAATGTGGAGATTCAGTATGGTGTTACGATAGAGAAAATCGAGAAGCTTCAGGATACCTATGCGGTTATCTGGAATGGTGGCAGGGAGAGCAGGACCTGTTTTCTGTTGAATGCTGCTTATGCGGGGACAAATCAGATCCTCCAGATGGCAGGTTACGAAAAATTTCAAATCAAATATGAGCTGTGTGAGATTATTCTGTGTCGTGTAAATGAAAAGCTGAAAAAATATGGCTTTACAGTTATGGATGGACCGTTTTTTTCCATTATGCCTTTTGGGAAAACGGGACTTCATTCTCTGACTTCAGTCACATTTACCCCTCATGAGGCATGCTACGACGAACTCCCGGTATTTGCCTGTCAGTCCGGGAGTGGTGCTTACTGTTCTCCGTATCATTTGGGAAATTGCAATCTTTGCCCAAAGAAACCGGAGAGTGCATACTCCTACATGGCAAGTCTGGCGAGGAAGTATCTGAAAGACGAATTTGAGTTCAGATATGAGAAGTCTTTGTTTTCCATGAAACCGATCTTGATGAGTTCGGAGATCGACGACTCCCGCCCGACAGTGATTCGAACGTATTCAAAGGATCCTTATTTTGTCGGAGTTTTGTCAGGAAAAATAAATACAGTCTATGACCTGGACGAGGTGTTATGCAATGGAGAATAAGGAAAAAAATTTTGTCTCAGCAGTTATCTACGTGCATAACGCGGAGGTGAGAATAGGAAATTTCCTGAAAAGCATTATTGACGTGCTGGAAGATAATTTTGAGCATTCAGAAATCATATGTGTGAATGACAGCTCTACGGATGAAAGCTGCAGCAGGATCAAAGAGGTCAGTCAAAATGCAGGGTCTACAAGCCTTTCCATTGTTCACATGAGTTATTTCCATGGACTGGAGGCGGCGATGAATGCAGGCGTGGACCTTGCCATAGGGGATTTCGTGTTTGAGTTTGATGACACGGTCCTTGACTTCGAAAAAGAGGAGATCATGCAGGTATACCAAAGGTCGCAGCAGGGTTATGACATAGTGAGTGCTGTTCCGAACCGCAGGGAGCGTTTTTCGTCAAGAGTGTTTTATCATATATTTGACCGATTCACGAGTCTGACCTTTAAGATGCATACGGAAAGTTTCAGGATTCTGAGCAGACGCGTCATCAATCGCGTCAGTTCCATGAATAAGACTGTGCCGTACCGAAAAGCGATTTATGCCGCGCAGGGCTTGAAGTCAGATGTGATCCGATACGAACCGAACCATTTGGAGAACGTTCGTTATGATAAGCAGGAGAGAAGGTATCGATCTGAGCTGGCAGTGGACTCTCTCATTCTGTTTACAGAGCTGGGATACCGCTTTTCCATTGCAATGACGGTTTTCATGATGCTGATGTCTGCGTTTATGGTTCTTTATTCGATTGCGGTTTTTGCGACGTCCCATCCGGTTGCCGGTTGGACTACTACGATATTATTTTTATCGGTGGCATTTTTGGGCCTGTTTGGAATCCTTACGGTGGTGATCAAATATCTGCAATTGCTGGTAAATCTTGTGTTCAAGAGAAAGCACTACAGCTTCGAAGGAATAGAGAAGCTTACGAAGTAGGAGGACATCTATGACTGCGCTGGTAGGCTGCACGGGTTTTGTCGGAAGTAATATATGTATTTCGGCCGGTTCGCAGATTGAAAGGACATATCATTCAAAAAATATAGGGCAGGCGTATGGAACCGAACCGGATCTGCTCATATATGCCGGTCTGCGTGCCGAAAAATATCTTGCCAATACGATGCCGGAAAGGGATAGGGAACAGATCAAACAGGCGGAGGCGAATATAGAAAAAATAGCGCCGAAAAAGCTGGTGTTGATTTCGACCATAGATGTCTTCAAAACACCGAAGGGCGTAGATGAAAATACAAAAATTGACATTGAAGGACTGCATCCTTACGGTTACAACAGGTATCTGCTGGAAACATGGGTGAGGGAGCATTATCCGGACGCATTGATCGTCCGACTTCCGGGACTGTTTGGAAGAAACATAAAGAAAAACTTCATTTATGATTGTGTTCATGTAATCCCATTTCTGCTGAAAGAGGATAAATTTAAGGAATTAGCGGATCAGGATGAGGATTTGAAGAATTATTACGAGCCGCAGGAGAACGGATTTTACCGGGCACATGTTCCCGAGCAGGACAGGGAGCTGCTGAAAGAGAAATTTCTCAGGCTGGGGTTTTCAGCACTGAATTTCACGGATTCAAGAAGCAAATATCAATTCTATCCTCTGGCGCGTCTCTGGGACGATCTGCAGACAGCGCTTAACGCGGGCATTCTGCTGTGGCATCCGGCGACAGAGCCCGTATCGGCTGGAGAGCTATATGCTTATCTGAGCGGAAAAATCTTTGTAAATGAACTTGCAGGGACACCGGCGGATTATGATTACAGGACCTGCTTTGATACGCTATACGGCGGAAAAGACGGATATATCGCATCGAAGGAACAATGCCTGACGGAGATCAGGAAATTTGTTGAGAGGTACGAAAATGGGTAAGTTTGCAAAATGGAAAAAAATACTGTTTACGATCATTCTGGCTTTGGTAGTGATAAGGGTACTGTATATAGGCATATGGGGAGAAGTAGACAGGGAATATTATACTTCCACATATTATAACCTGAGTGAAGCAGAGAAACTATCCTGCCAGAATATATCGGAGACATTTATCTGCAGTCAGGATGTACTGAACAGTCTGGAACTTATTTTCTGCAATATTGCGGATGACAGGACAGGCGCAATAACACTTGCCGTGAAAAAAGACGAAAATGTCATATATCAGGCAAATATTTCTCTGAGTAATGTGAACAACGACGAATGGAAGAGAATTTATGTAAACATCGATACGGAAAAAGGAAAAGAATATACGATCTCATTAAATGCGAATGAGCAGTGCACACAGGTTCCGGAGGTGCTGTTGGTAACGGATGGAGCAGGAGAGATAACGGGCGCATATCAGGGCGAAAAGAAATTGAACGGAGCGGTTGCGATTAATTTTGGGTATTTGCGATTTCCGGGGAGATTTGACCGCTTGTCTGTCATTTCGCTCTGGGTCTTTTTTGCAATGGCGGTTTTTGTAGTCCTTTTCCGGTTTGAAAAGATAGGGTCGACTATAAAGGGCGCGTATATTCAGGCGGCGAGATCCGTCCATCCGCCTGTCCTAGCCGCGGTTATGGAGGTTTTGGCAGGAATCATAATCATAAACAGCAGTGGGATAGAGTTTCAGGAACCTACGAAGGTGATCCTGTATGCTATATCTCTGCTTTCGGTCGTAAAATATGAGGACAAGAAAAAATATATAAAGAATCTGGCAGATATGCCTGTGAAAAAAATATTTTTATATCTCCTTTATCTCTATGCCGCCTTTGCATTGACGGGGCAGCGTCTTTTGATTTACCCATTAAACATAAGGTTGAACACAGCAGGTATTTTTGTATTCCTGACAACGGTATTCTGGTTCGTTCCGGTAGTGAACAGTCTTTTATATTTTTTGGAGACGTCAGAGAAAAATGTGTTTGCGAAGAACAGAAGAGTGGGGACGTTGGCGTTTGTGCTGGTCTGCACGACGGTTCTTTTGCTGCCGGCGCTATACAATCTCTTTGCAAACAATCCAGGGAACTCCAGCCCGGATACCGTGGGCTGTATGATAGGGAACGCGCAGCATCTGCACGGTATGTATGACTGGCATCCGGCATTTTATTGCATCGTCTTGAGAGTAATCCAGGAAATATCAAATACTACCTATGCGGTCATTGCCGTGCAATATTTTTTCTGGGCGTATGTGATGAATGAACTGCTCTTATTCCTGCGAAAAAAGAATATAAAGGAGAGCATCCTGATTGGGATCGCCGTTTTCTCCGGGTTTAACGCAGGTAATTTTTTGCACATGAATACCATCTGGAAAGATATTCCGTATACGCTGTCTCTGTTATGGGTATTTGTTATTCTTGCCAGACTTTCCATAGCTCAGGAAGAATATAAAAGAAAATGGTATATATATTTTGAATTTATCATTGCGATGATAGGAGTATGTCTGTACCGAAAAAATGGAATGGTTACATTTGCGCTAATTGCCGCGGCGACAGTCATAGTTTTCAGAAAAAGGGCAAAAATATTGCTTTCGGTTGTAACGACGACTGCCCTGGTCCTGACGATCAAGGGTCCCGTCTATGAATACTTTGAAGTGCAGGATTCGGGAAGGCACGGTATATATATAGGACTGGGGCAGGACATTCTTGGGGCATATTATGCAGGGGGAGAGGTTTCTGAGGAAACACTTGCGATGATCACTATGATGACGGCACAAAACAATGCGGAATACAGCTATACGCCGACATGGTCAAGTGCAGCGTACGACGTAGACGTAACGCCGGTCAGGTTTATAAAATGCTATCTTGATACATTCATAAGAAATCCGGTGCTCATGATACGTGCCGTGATCGACAGGGAGGATGCTCTCTGGGATATCTTTCTTGGGAAAGATTCGCATCTTGGATGTGTAAATTATTATGGAGCGATGGATGATTCGGAGCAATGGAACGCGTATTATCCGAGAAGGCATTATGTAAGTCTGTATACCGATATGTCTGCCGCTACATCTTATACTGCAAGTTCTCAGTGGATTTCTGCCATTGAATGGCGATGCGGACTGTTTTCCCTGCTTGGATTGATTGCGGTAATGTTTGTGTTCTTTAAAAATACAGAGAAAAAACATTTTGTTCTGCTGGCGCCGATGATCGGCCATATCATGAGCCTGCTATTGTCAACAGGATGGTCGGATTTCAGATATTTTTGGGTGATGAACCTTTTGAATATGGCGTTTATATTAACTGCGTTTGTTTTAACGAGATCCGATGCGGAAAAGAAAACGGAAGGGTAACGCTATGAAATTATCCGTATCTAATATAGGTTGGGCGGCGGAGCAGGATGAAACAGCGCTTGCCCTGTTGAAAGATTACGGGGTAGCCGGGTTGGAAATCGCTCCGACAAGGATATTCCCCGAGGCGCCGTATGAGGACTTGGCGCGAGCCTTCGCATGGGCTGAAGAGCTCAAGGAAGAATATGGGCTTTCGGTTTCTTCGATGCAGTCGATTTGGTTCGGCCGAACGGAAAGACTGTTTGGAACAGAGGAGGAACGGAAGCTGTTGGAAAAATACACGAAAAGAGCCGTTGATTTTGCTGCGGCGATCGGATGTAAAAATCTGGTGTTTGGCTGTCCCCGGAACCGTTCTGTTCCGGATGGAACCGATCCGGGAATCGGAATTGCGTTCTTTCGGGAGATAGGAGACTATGCCGCTGCGAAGGGTACAGTTATGGGTATAGAGGCAAATCCACCAATCTATCATACAAATTATATTAACAATACGCGCTCTGCGCTGGATCTGATAGAAAAAGTTGATTCGCCCGGTTTTATGCTGAATCTGGATGTGGGAACCATGATCCAGAACGAAGAATCTGTCAATGAACTAATTGGAAGGGTAAAACGGGTCAGCCATGTGCACATCAGCGAACCGGGATTAAAGCAGATAAAGAAAAGGATGCTGCATGGACAGTTGAGAGATATTTTGCTGGCTGAGGATTATGCAGGGTTTGTCTCAATTGAAATGGGAAAGGCCGATGATCTTCGGGAACTGGAAAGGGCAATTGACTATGTGAAAGGAATCTTCAGATCATGATATACGAAAGGCAGGAGGGCGTTCCGAAATTTGACTGTACAGAGTTTGCGGGGAAAACAAGCGATTATGCATTGTTAATTCCGGTTATTAATGAGGGCGACAGGATCAGAAAAGAATTGAAGCGGGCGTGCCATTATCAGGTTTCGTCGTACGTGGATATCGTTATCTGCGACGGCGATTCTACGGACGGCTGTACAAATGCGACGGCACTGCGCAGATTACAGGTCAATACATTGCTTGTGAAAAAAGATATGGGAAAACAGGGAGCGCAGCTGCGCATGGGAATCTGGTGGGCGCTGCAGAGAGGCTATCAGGGGATCCTTACGATTGACGGAAACAATAAGGACAGTATTGAGGATGTCCCCCGGTTTATCAGAAAACTCAGGGAAGGATACGGCTTCGTGCAAGGCTCCAGATTCATAAAAGGCGGAAGAGCTGTCCGCACTCCGGTCATGCGGATGCTGGCGGTAAGACTGATTCACGCCCCGATCATTTCTCTGACGGCAAGGCGTAGGTTTACGGATACGACCAATGCGTACAGGGCTTATTCGCGGGAATATCTGTGCGATGAGAGGGTAAAACCACTGAGGGACATTTTCGTGACGTATGAGCTTTTGGCATATCTGTCGGTGAGGGCGTCCCAGCTGGGCTATCGCGTGTGCGAGGTTCCGGTTGCAAGGGTTTATCCCAGATCTGGGAGGACGCCGACCAAAATCCGCTTTTTCAAGGGAAATAGCGAGTTGCTGAAAATACTATATAAGAATCTGCGCGGCGAATACCTTCCGTGAATTTTTTGTTGCCAAACCGAAATCAGCGGTGTATAATATCCGCGTATGTGTGCCAAGGGCGCACAAATGTGCACCGCGATCAGGCGGGTATCAAATCTATTTCAGGCAAGGGGGCCAATATCGAATGTCTTACACAGAAGAGATCTATGAGCGCGTCGTAGCGCAGAACCCGGGCGAGCCGGAGTTCCATCAGGCGGTCAAGGAAGTGCTTGATTCCCTGAAACTGGTAATCGATGCAAACGAGGAAAAGTACCGTGCAGTGAGCCTGCTGGAGCGCCTTGTTGAGCCGGAGAGGATCATCTCCTTCAAGGTTCCGTGGGTGGACGACAACGGCAAGGTGCAGGTCAACAAGGGCTATCGCGTACAGTTCAACAGCGCGATCGGTCCGTACAAGGGAGGACTTCGCTTCCATCCGTCCGTGAATCAGGGCATCCTGAAGTTTCTTGGTTTCGAGCAGATCTTCAAGAATTCCCTCACAGGTCTTCCGATCGGCGGCGGCAAGGGCGGTTCGAACTTTGATCCGAAGGGCAAATCCGACCGCGAGGTGATGGCGTTCTGCCAGAGCTTCATGACTGAGCTTTCCAAGTACATCGGGGCCGATCAGGACGTTCCGGCCGGCGACATCGGCGTAGGCGGAAGAGAGATCGGTTTCATGTACGGCCAGTACAAGAGACTGAAGGGCCTGTATGAGGGCGTGCTGACGGGCAAGGGCCTGACCTGGGGCGGTTCCTTGGTGCGTACGCAGGCGACGGGCTACGGCCTGGTCTACATCCTTGACGCGATGCTGAAGGATCACAACATTGAGATCGCGGGCAAGACGGTGGTCGTATCCGGTTCCGGCAACGTGGCGATCTACGCGACGGAGAAGGCGCAGCAGCTTGGCGCGAAGGTAGTTGCGATGAGCGATTCCAACGGCTACATCTACGACGCGAACGGCATCAATCTTGACGTAGTGAAAGACATTAAGGAAGTGCGCCGCGGCAGGATCAAAGAGTACGCGGACGCGGTTCCGGGCTCTGTATATACCGAGGGCAAGGGCATCTGGAGCATCAAGTGCGACATCGCTCTTCCGTGCGCGACCCAGAACGAGCTGAATCTGGACGACGCGAAGACGCTGAAGGCAAACGGCTGCGTAGCCGTGGCTGAGGGCGCGAACATGCCGAGCACGCGCGAGGCGACAGACTTCTTCCTCGCGGAGGGCATGCTGTTCCTGCCGGGCAAGGCGTCGAACGCGGGCGGTGTGGGTACCTCCGCTCTTGAGATGTGCCAGAACAGTCAGAGACTGAGCTGGACCTTCGAGGAGGTCGACGCGAAGCTGAAGCAGATGATGAACGACATCTACGCGAAGATTTCCGATGCGGCGAAGCGTTACGGCGTGGAGGGCAACTACGTGACCGGCGCGAACATCGCGGGCTTTGAGAAGGTTGCGGACGCCATGATGGCGCAGGGCATTGTTCTGTAAGGATTCATTTGTCATAGAGAAGAAATGAGAGCGGGACTGCCGCGAAGAAGGGTATCTGCCCAAAGCTTCGCGGCAGTCTTTTTGATGTCACAGGAAATAAGTGAGATTCTATTTGACTTGACGCTGTCCGAAAAAACAGCTACACTGAAGAAAGCGGACAAAAGCAAAAGGACCGAAGCAAAGCTGCCGGACACGGAGTGAACGACGGCGAAACAGGATAAAGGAGGAGCGGGATATGCGTTACTGTGAGAAATGCGGATTGCCGGAGACATACCACGGGATCAAGATCGGGGAAAATGGCGTGTGCAATTTCTGCGATTTTTATGAGGACCACAAGGAGAAGCTCCGGGACCACGCCGGGCTTGAGGAATTTTTCGCGGGCCGCATGGAGGCGGCGAAGGAAGAGGCGAAGAGAAGGGGAAGCAAGTTTGACTGTCTGGTCGGTTTAAGCGGCGGAAAGGACAGCACCTACGTGATCTACCAGCTCCGCCATAAATACAACATGCGCGTGCTGGCGTTTACCGTGGACAACGGTTTCTCCACGCAGTTCGGGACGGACAATGTCCGGAACGCGCTTGACAAGCTGCAGGTAGAGCACATCCGGATCACGCCGGACGACGAGATGCTGAGGAAGTTTTATGAGAAATCGCTGCAGCTTCTGAAGAATTTCTGCGGCGTCTGTTTCCATCTGATCCACTACTACAGCTATCTGCTTGCGTCGCAGTACGGTATTCCCGTGATCGTGAACGGGCGCACGCGCGGCCAGATCCTGCAGAGCGCGGCGGCGGAGCGCGGGATTGAGCCGTTCGAGATCTCGCACAGCCTGAAAGAATTTGAGTATCAGATGTTCGGGCGTCTCGTGGACAAGCTGGACGGCTATAGCTGCATCGATCTGCTCCACGGAGTCGAGGCGGAGGATCTGTCCTTCTTTATGTACCACAAGGTCAGCGACGCGGAAGTGTTGGAGACGCTGGAGCGGGAGCTTGGCTGGATACGGCCGGTGAGCAGCCTTCCGCATGCGGACTGTTGGGCGCATCCGATGGCGGAATATCTTTGCCTGAAAAAATTCGGGTATCCGGTGAGGACCGGAGAGACGGCGGTGCTGGTGCGCGAGGAGGAGATGACGAAGGAGGAGGCGAAGAAGCTGATCGCGGGCGACCGCGCGAGCTACGAGCATGTGGACGCCGAACTGCGGGAGCGCTTTGAAGCGCGCGTGAAGCAGAGGAAGAAAAAGGCGGATTAACCTCTGTCAAGGATATTGCCGACCCGGACCGTGCAACACATTTCTATCACATTGATATGCATAATTAATTACAGATAAGTGACAAATTTTTTAACGAATATTACGTAAACTGTTAAATATTGCTGTGACAGATTGCATGGCGGAAGGAGCAATATCTGTGATGGAGACAAAGGCGGAAAACAAAAAAATCAGGGTTCTGCTTGTGGAGGATGAGGAAAAGCTGCGCGGTACGATCGGGGAATATCTGCGGCTGAGCGGTTATGGGACGCTGGAGGCGCGCAACGGTACGGAGGCTCTGCGCGCGTTCGGAGCGGATGAGGGCGAATGGCCGGATCTGGTGCTGCTGGATCTGATGCTGCCGGTCGTGAGCGGTTTTGACGTTCTGGAGCGGATTCGGGAGAAGTCGGACGTCCCGGTCATCATTTTGACGGCGCGCTGCAGCGAGGAGGACCAGCTGCGCGGTTTTTCGCTTGGAGCGGACGACTACCTGGTCAAGCCGTTTTTGCTCTCCGTGCTCAGGGCCCATATGGAGGCGCTGCTGCGCAGGACGAGGGGCACGAGCCGCAAAAAGACCTACGGCGCGCTCTCCATCGACGAGAAAGCGCACAAGATCTTTCTGAACGGGGAGCTGCTCTCATTGACGCCGCGCGAGTTCGAGGTGCTGCGTTTCTTTATGGACAACGAGCAGATCGTGCTGACGCGAGACCGCTTTCTGGATGAGGTCTGGGGGATCGATTACAGCGGGACGGACCGCTCCGTCGACACGATTGTGAAGCAGATCCGTTTAAAACTGGGAAGATTCGGGAAATATATTGACACGATATATGGAATAGGGTATCGTTTTGAGGTAAAGGATGATGAAGACAATTAGCGGACGTCTGATCGTCATCCTGGTGTTACTGCTCACAGCGGTTTCAGGCGGCGTCGGGGTGCTTTACTCCGCCGTGACGAGAAACTTCTATATCCATGAGCAGTGCAGAATGCTGGATGAGGTCTACGCGCGGCTGCTGGACGAGGATATCCCGGCGCTGTGTGAGACGGAGAACCGGATCAAGGGCATGGCGGCGGAGGACGAGTGGGAGGAGACGACGGACAGTCTTCTTGAGCCGTATGAGAACAACAATCTCCGGTTCCGTATCCGCGATGAAGAATTCAAGCTGCTCTACGCGACGAACAAATCCGCGCAGACCGGCGTGAATACGCTGGATCAGGAGCAGACACAGCGCAGGATCGCGCAGTATGAGCAGAACGCAAAAGCGAAGTACGAGAACCGGGAGACCGGAGGGAGAGTGGTCCTGCGGGGAATCTGCGTGCAGGGCGACGCTCTGTTTTATATCCTGATCACGCAGTCCTCCTTTGTGATCAACAGGAGCACAGCCTACGCGAGAAGCGTTCTCTTTCTTGTGATCATCGCGTTTCTGGTCTTCGGGACGGTCTGCGTCCACATGGTGGCGAAGGGGATCGGGAGACCGGTCGCGAACGCGGCCAGAGTGGCGCGAAAGATCGCGGACAAGGATTTTTCGGAGAAAGTCTCCGAGACGACGAAATACCATGAGCTCAATGAGCTTGGCGAGAGCATCAACGAGATGTCGAACCAGATCCAGAGTTACGTCCGGGATCTGGAGACATACAACAGGCTTTTGCAGGAAGACAATCAGCGCAGGGCGGAGTTGGAACAGCATCGGAAGCGCTTTGTGAACAATGTCTCCCACGAGCTGAAGACTCCGCTGGCGATCATCTCCGGGCAGATGGAGCTGCTGTCCATGGCGCAGGACGCGCAGAAGAGGCAGCAGTACTGCGACTCTGCGATGGAGGAAGTCGGGAAGATGAACGAGATGATCTCCAGTATGCTGCAGACGTTTTCAGTGGAGGAAGGCATCGAGGAGCTTCCGATGGAGCGCACGGAGCTTGGCGAGGTGGCGGAGCGCGCGTTACAGGATTTCATGCCGCTGTTTGAGAAGAAAAAGGCAAAGGCGGAGCTTGCGCGGACGCCGGACTGCTTCGTGAACGGGAATCCGGAGAGCCTGCGCAGGGCGGTCAACAATTTTCTGATGAACGCGTATCGCTATGCGCCGGAGGGCGGTCACGTACAGGTCTCTGTCGGACAGAACGGGAAGTACGTCATCCTCTCCGTATACAACGACGGGGAGCAGATCGCCGAGAAGGACGTGAGCCGGATCTGGGACAGCTTCTACAAAGGAGACCTGATCGACGGAAAGAACGGCGGAGGGACCGGGCTGGGCCTCTATATCGTCAAGAGCATCGTATCGCAGCACGGCGGCGTATGCGGCGTGGAAAACAGGGAACATGGGGTGGAGTTCTGGTTCGGGATTCCGCGCCTTGATTCATAGGAAAAGAAAAAGGAAGGGGCAATTATCATGAAAGAACAGTTGATGAGCATTCTGGAGGAGCTGAGGCCGGACGTCGATTTCACGAAGGAGACGGCTCTGATCGACGACGGGGTCCTGGACTCTTTTGACATCGTGTCTCTGGTGGGAGAGCTGAACGACAATTTCGGCGTTGAGATCAACGTGGACGATCTTCTCCCGGAGAACTTCAACTCCGCGGACGCGATGCTGGAGCTGATCACGAAGATGCAGGAGAACGACTGAGGACAAACCGCCTGCGAGAGGGCATGGCAGCTGCTGCAGATATCGTACGGTAGCGTATGGTATTTGCGGCAGCTTTTTTGTTTGCCGGGAAACCTCGTCTGCTATGGCATAGAAATGTTTCATCATATGAAGCGGTTCTACTTATATTTTATTCCGCATAAGCTATATGTGGAAGGATGTGAGCGCGGATGCCGGAGTACAGGCGGTTTGTTTCTTACTTTTATGAATATATCGATGGGAAAAGACAGAAAAGCGCAGGTTTTGCGAAGACAGAACTGCGAAACGGAATGTGGAGAATTCTGCTGAAGCTGACTGCAAAGGTTCGGCAGGAGACGTCAATACAGGTCTACGGCTTTGTGCGGGAGGCCGGTTATCTGCTGGGGATTCCGCTGGGAACGATCCGGCCGGTGCAGGAGGTCGCGGAGGAGTGGGCGTTCCGCGCGGACACGCCGATCGGCGAGGGTACATATCGTCTGGAGGACCTGGCGGGGATTCGGATCGAGAGCAGCGACGGCAGGTGCTTCATGACCGCCTGGGGCGACGAAGAGATTGGGCAGGAGCAGTTCGTGCTGGCGATTCCGGGAGACGAAAATGCAGAGACGTCGAAAAATGATTCGTCTGAAATAGCGACGTTGCCGGTGAGCGAAGAAAAACATGAAACGCCGGAGGAGCAGATTGAGGCGGCACAGACAGAGCCTGCCGGGACAGCGCCGGAAATGCCGGACGTGCAGACAACACAGGGACAGGATGCGCCGGAGCCTACCGGCATCATGAAGGAACTGTTCGAAAAGCGGGCGCATTTTCAGCCCTTCTCCGGCGGGGAGATCGGAAACTGTGTCATGATCCTGCCGTGTGACATCGTCCGTCTGCAGCAGGAAAACTGGAAGGTCGGGCGCAGCAGTTTTCTCCAGCACGGGTTCTATCAGTACCGGCATCTGCTTCTGGGGACAGCCGGCGACGGGACATATTTGCTGGGCGTGCCGGGCGTGCGCAATCCGCAGGAAGAGTACATGGCGCAGATGTTCGGCTATGGGCAGTTCCGGGAGTCCGGACGTCAGGATACCGGCCAGACATTCGGATACTGGTGCCGCGAGCTGCGGCAGGACTAAGGATCACAATCCCCGCAGGGCAGCCTGCGGGATCTTTTTTTGTACGATCGCGAGAAAACCTTTCATCTCTCCATCCGAAAAGGCGGAGAAGGGATGATCTTCCATGAGGACCTCCGGACAGTCGCGGAACGCCTGCAGGAAATAGGCGCGGCAGCCGGAAAGCCACGCCGCGATCTCTTTGAAGTCGTCTGCGCTGTGCAGCCCTTTTACGACCGTTGTGCGGAATTCATAGTCGATACCGGAATGCATCAAAAGATCGACGCTGCGGCGCACATTTGCGAGCAGGTGGTCTATTGAGGCAGCCTGCCCGCTTCCATTTCCGTCTGCCGCAGCGCCGGAAGAATCGGAACACGCCGAAGCAGTCGCCGAAGATACGCGGTTTGTTGAAGCCTCCGACAGAACGGACAGTCCGCACACCCGCGCGTAATTCTTCGGACCTGCCTTGATATCCATTGCGACGTAGTCCAGAAGCCCGTCCTCCAGAAGAGACTCCAGCATAGCCGGGTTCGTGCCGTTCGTGTCGAGCTTGACCAGATATTCGGCCTCCTTGATGGAAGCCAGAAATTTCGGCAGGTCGGCGTGCAGCGTCGGTTCGCCCCCGGTCACGCAGATGCCGTCTAAGAGTCCTCGTCTCCTGCGTAGGAAATCCCGGAATTCCTCTTCGTCGATCTCCGGCACGCTCTGCGGAGCAAGCACAAGGGAGCTGTTCTGGCAGAACGGGCAGCGGAAATTGCAGCCGCCTGTGAACACGATCGCGGCGACACGCCCCGGGAAATCCAGAAGCGTCAGTTTTTGCAGTCCGAGAATTTTCATGGCGTCCTCCGAAAGCTGTTCCGTATTTTCTAAAATTAATTATAACAAAAAACGGGCGGGGTAGCACCCTGTTTTGCAAAATTCGAAAGAAAAATATTTTTCTCACATGTTTTGCTGTGATTCCTGCTTGACAAAACCTTTGCAATGTGCATAAAATAACCAGTAAACGAGCTGAGAAGAAGAATAGTAGTCTCAAGGCGCCTTTCAGAGAGAGACCGGTTGGTGCGAGGTCTCAGGTGGCGGGGATGAACCGGCTTTGGAGCTTTCGCGGGAAACCGCGGCGTATTCCGGCGTTAACGGGAGAAGAGAGGACAGTGCAGACTGTCAATGAGGGTGGTACCGCCGGTATTCCGGTCCCTTGCGGGATCAGAAGACCGGCGTAAACTTTATTCCAGGAGGAAAATACAATGGCGAAGGAAAAGAAGCTTGTGGAAGCGATCACTTCCATGGAGGAGGATTTCGCGCAGTGGTACACGGACGTCGTCAAGAAGGCGGAGCTGATCGACTATACCAGCGTCAAGGGCTGCATGGTGATCAAGCCGGCCGGATACGCGCTCTGGGAGAATATCCAGCATGAGCTGGACCGCCGGTTCAAGCAGACCGGGGTGCAGAATGTGTATCTGCCGATCTTTATCCCGGAGAGCCTGCTCCAGAAGGAGAAGGACCACGTGGAGGGCTTCGCGCCCGAGGTGGCGTGGGTGACGCACGGCGGGCTGGAGCCGCTGCAGGAGCGGATGTGCGTACGCCCGACGTCGGAGACGCTGTTCTGCGATTTCTACGCGAATGACATACATTCCTACCGCGATCTGCCGAAGGTCTACAACCAGTGGTGCTCCGTGGTGCGTTGGGAGAAGACGACGCGGCCGTTCCTGCGGTCAAGGGAATTTTTGTGGCAGGAAGGCCACACTGCGCACGCGACCGCCGAGGAGGCCGAGGAGCGCACGCAGCAGATGCTGAACGTCTACGCGGATTTCTGTGAGGAGGCACTGGCGATTCCGGTGATCCGCGGACGCAAGACGGACAAAGAAAAATTCGCCGGGGCGGAGGCGACGTACACGATCGAGGCGCTGATGCACGACGGCAAGGCGCTGCAGTCCGGCACGAGCCACAATTTTGGTGACGGATTCGCGAAGGCGTTTGAGATCCAATATGCGGACAAGGACAACACCTTAAAATATGTACACCAGACTTCCTGGGGACTTTCCACGCGCATCATCGGAGCCATCATTATGGTGCACGGGGATGACAGCGGACTGGTGCTCCCGCCGATGATCGCGCCGACGCAGATCATGATCGTTCCGATCCGCCAGCAGCAGGAGGGCGTGCTTGACACGGCTTACGAGCTGAAGGATGCACTGACGAGCGCCGGTCTCCGCGTGAAGGTGGACGATTCGGAGAAGAGTCCGGGCTGGAAGTTCGCTGAGCAGGAGATGCGTGGAATCCCGCTGCGCCTTGAGCTTGGGCCGAAGGACATCGAGGCGGGGCAGGCGGTGTTGGTGCGCCGCGATACCGGTGAAAAGACGGTAATCTCCACAAAAGTTATGGACCTTGTGACGGAAGTGCCGCAGATGCTTGAGAAGATGCAGCGCGAGATGCTGGAGCGCGCGAGGGCGCACCGCGACGCGCACACCTACACGGCGGTGACGAAGGAAGAGTTCAAGGACATCGCGGACAACAAACCGGGCTTCATCAAGGCGATGTGGTGCGGTTGTCAGGAGTGCGAGGAGGCTATCAAGGAAGAGATCGGCGTGACCTCCCGCTGCATGCCGTTTAAGCAGGAGAAGCTTGCGGACACCTGTGTTTTCTGCGGAAAACCGGCGAAGACGATGGTCTACTGGGGCAAAGCATATTAAAGTGGAGAGCGCCTGCGATAAGACCAAAACATTGACTGGACGGCGTTTTCCATGGAAAGTGGCGGAAAATATCAAAAATCCGCGCAACGCGGACAGATGTATCTGTGAAATGTGCGAAACTTCTTGACAAATATATGTGAAATGAGTATGATTTTCAATGTGAGCGCGGCGCTTTTCGGACATGCCGCGCGAAAAGAAAGAGGAGGTAGATATTATGAAAAAATTTGTGAAACTTGCAAGTGTTGTCTGTGTGGCTGCTATGATGGTTTCCACGGTTGCCATGGCGGACGGTGAGACCTTCAAGATCGGCGGCATTGGCCCGATGACCGGCGCGGCTGCGGCTTACGGCATGGGCGTTATGAACGGCGCTCAGATTGCAGTTGACGAGATCAACGAGGCGGGCGGCGTGAACGGCGTACAGCTTGAGTTCAATCCGCAGGATGACGAGCACGACGCTGAGAAGTCCGTGAACGCTTACAATACTCTGAAGGACTGGGGCATGCAGATGCTGCTTGGTTCGGTTACTTCCGCTCCGTGTATCGCGGTTGAGGCAGAGGCTGCGAACGACAACATGTTCCTGCTCACTCCGTCGGGTTCCGCGGTTGACTGTATCACGGCCGGCGACAACGCGTTCCGCGTATGCTTCTCCGATCCGTCTCAGGGTACGGCTTCCGCTCAGTACATCGGCGAGCACGGTCTGGCGGAGAAGGTAGCTGCGATCTACGACAGCTCCGACGTTTATTCTTCCGGTATCTATGCGACCTTCAAGGCTGAGGCGGAGAATCAGCCGTTCGAGATCGTTTCTGAGGAAGCGTTCACCGCGGACAGCAAAACCGACTTCACGGTACAGATCCAGAAGGCAAAGGATGCGGGCGCAGAGCTGGTATTCCTTCCGTTCTATTATAATGAGGCTGCACTGGTATTCACACAGGCGGCTGCCATGGACTACGCTCCGCTGTGGTTCGGCGTGGACGGCATGGACGGTATCCTGACAGGCGTTGAGGGCTTCGATACCTCTCTGGCTGAGGGCGTTATGCTTCTTACCCCGTTCAGCGCGGACGCGCAGGACGACCTGACGAAGAACTTCGTTGCGAAGTATCAGGAGGAGTACGGCGAGGTGCCGAACCAGTTCGCTGCTGACGCTTACGACGGCATCTACATCATGAAGGCTGCGATCGAGCAGGCGGGCGTTACCCCGGATATGGATCCGAGCGCGATCTGCGACGCGGTGAAGGCTGCTATGACGGAGATCTCAGTCGACGGTCTGACCGGTTCCGGCATGACCTGGTCCGCAGACGGCGAGCCGTCCAAGTCCCCGAAGGCTGTTGTGATCGAGGATGGGGCGTATAAAGGTAT
The DNA here is from genome assembly GCA_947626285.1 of uncultured Lachnospiraceae bacterium. Taxonomy (GTDB): domain Bacteria; phylum Bacillota; class Clostridia; order Lachnospirales; family Lachnospiraceae; genus Choladousia. The sequence goes on along the minus strand of CANQRR010000007.1, from coordinate 75,961 downwards.
GGAGTAATCCTTGAATTTATTTTGACCCAACAGGGGGTTGCACATCAGCAACCCCCCTTTTTGCCATAAGGTGTTTATATATTGAGAGGTGCATATATGAGTTTATTATCTTATCTGATCAACGGCATCAGTCTCGGCAGTGTATATGCCATAATTGCGTTGGGCTATACCATGGTTTACGGCATTGCGAGAATGCTGAATTTCGCGCACGGCGACGTCATCATGGTCGGAGGCTATGTGGCGCTTACCGTAGTGCTGAGCTACAGCACGAATCCGCTTGTTGCGGTGCTGGTGGCGATCGTGGTATGTACAGTGCTGGGAATCGTGATCGAGCGGGTCGCCTACCGTCCGCTGCGCGGGGCCGCATCGCCTCTGGCAGTGCTGATCACGGCGATCGGCGTCAGTTATCTGCTGCAGAATGTCGTGCTCCTGATCTTTGGGCCGAACCCGAAGAGCTTTCAGTCCGTAGTTCCGTTCCCGGATCTGAAGTTTGCCGGCGGGACGCTGAACATTTCGGCGGAGACGATCGTCACGATCGCGAGCTGTATTGTGATCATGATCGTGTTGACGACATTTATCAATAAGACAAAGGCGGGACAGGCGATGCTCGCCGTTTCGGAGGACAAGGGAGCCGCGCAGCTCATGGGGATCAATGTGAACGGGACGATTGCCCTGACGTTCGCGATCGGTTCCGGTCTGGCGGCAATCGCCGGGGTGCTTCTGTGTTCCTCTTATCCGTCGCTTTCCCCATATACGGGTTCCATGCCCGGCATTAAGGCGTTTGTCGCCGCGGTGTTTGGCGGGATCGGTTCGATCCCCGGAGCGATGATCGGCGGGATCGTGCTCGGCGTGATCGAGATAATGAGCAAGGCGTACATTTCTTCGCAGCTGGCGGACGCGATCGTGTTCGCGGTGCTGATCGTGGTGCTCCTCGTGAAGCCGACCGGTCTGCTCGGCAAGAAGATTCAGGAGAAAGTGTAGGTGTGTGGGATGAATAAGAAAAAGAAATTAAAGAGCAACCTGATCACCTACGGTATGGTGATCGCGGCGTTTATCATTGTACAGATCCTGCAGAGCACGGGACATCTGTCGAGTTTGCTGCAGGGACTTCTGGTGCCAATCTGTGTTTACGTGATCCTGGCAGTCTCGCTGAATCTGGTCGTCGGTATTTCCGGCGAGCTGAGCCTCGGACACGCGGGCTTCATGTGCGTGGGTGCTTTTGCGGGCGCGATCTTTACGAAGTGTACGCAGGAGGCGATCACGATCGATCTTTTGCGATTTGTGCTCGCGATTCTGGTTGCGGCGCTTGCGGCCGCGGTGTTCGGCATCCTGATCGGCATTCCGGTGCTGCGCTTAAAGGGCGACTATCTGGCGATCGTGACGCTCGCGTTCGGCGAGATCATCAAGAACGTGATCAATGTATTCTATATCGGAAAAGACGCGAACGGATTCCATTTTTCCATGAAAGACCAGTTCTCCCTCGGCATGGAGCCGGATGGCAAGATCATCCTTGGCGGACCGCAGGGTATCACGGGAATCTCGAAGCAGTCCACGTTTCTGATCGGTGTGATCCTGATTCTGATCACGCTGTTTATCGTGCTGAATCTGATCGACTCGCGCGACGGGCGGGCGATCATGTCGATCCGTGACAACCGGATCGCGGCTGAATCCATCGGGATCAACATCACCAAATATAAGCTGATGGCGTTCACAGTCTCCGCGGCGCTGGCCGGCGTGGCGGGCGCGCTGTATTCGCACAATCTGGCGACCCTGCAGGCCTCGAAGTTCAACTTCAACACGTCGATCCTGGCACTCGTGTTCGTCGTGTTGGGCGGCATCGGAAATATACGCGGTTCCGTGATCGCGGCGGTCATCCTGACGGCGCTGCCGGAGCTGCTGCGCGGTCTGGCGGACTACCGTATGCTGATCTACTCGATCGTGCTGATCGCGATGATGCTCTTCAACTGGGCGCCGAAGGCTCTGGAGTGGCGGGAACGCTACCTTGGGCGCTTCTTCAAGAAATCCGTGAAGGAGGGCGAGTAGGATGGCTTTGATGCTGGAAGTAAACAATCTGGGAATTTCCTTTGGCGGCCTGCGCGCCGTGAACGATTTCAACGTGTCGATCGAGAAAGGACAGCTCTACGGCTTGATCGGACCGAACGGTGCGGGCAAGACGACGGTGTTCAACCTTCTGACCGGCGTATATAAGCCGGACACCGGGAATGTGGTGTTGGACGGACAGGACATCACCGGGAAAAAGACGATCGAGATCAGCAAGGCCGGGATTGCGCGTACCTTCCAGAATATCCGGCTTTTCAAGGAGCTGTCGGTGCTGGACAACGTCAAGGCCGGATTGCACAATCACCACGCGTATTCCACGATCTCCGGGATCCTGAGACTTCCGTCCTACCGCAGGGTGGAGCGGGAGATGGACGAGCGCGCGATGGAGCTTCTGAAGGTGTTTGATCTGGACTCCGAGGCGGGGACGCTGGCATCGAACCTGCCGTATGGCAAGCAGCGCCGGCTGGAGATCGCCCGCGCGATGGCGACGGACCCGAAGCTTCTCCTGCTCGACGAGCCGGCGGCCGGCATGAACCCGAACGAGACGCAGGAGCTGATGGACATGATCCGCTTCGTGCGCGACCACTTCGACATGACGATCCTGTTGATCGAGCACGACATGAAGCTGGTGTCCGGCATCTGCGTGGAGCTGAGCGTGCTGAATTTCGGCGAAATTCTTGCGCAGGGCGCGACGAGCGACGTGCTGAACGATCCGCAGGTCATCACCGCGTACCTTGGAGAATAAGCGGCAGTTTGGGATATATGATCCGACGGCCTGCCCGTACGGCAGAGAAAGGGCGGGTATAATCAGGAGGAATAGCGATGGCAATGCTTGAGATAAAAGACCTGGAAGTCTATTACGGCGTGATCCAGGCGATCAAAGGGATCTCTTTTGAGGTCAACGAGGGCGAGATCATCTCTCTGATCGGCGCGAACGGCGCGGGCAAGACGACGATTCTCCACACGGTGACGGGGCTTCTCTCCCCGAAGAAAGGCAGCATTATCTTTGAGGGCAAGGATATCACGAAGACCCCTGCGCACAAGATCGTGAGCCTTGGGATGGCGCATGTGCCGGAGGGACGGCGCGTGTTCGCGGAGATGTCCGTGTACCAGAATCTGAAGATGGGCGCTTACACGCGCAGCGACAAGGGCGAGATCGAGCAGATGTTGGAGAAGGTCTACAAGCGCTTCCCGCGTCTGGAGGAGCGGAAGAACCAGCTTGCCGGGACGCTCTCCGGCGGCGAACAGCAGATGCTGGCGATGGGGCGCGCGCTGATGTCGAATCCGCGCATTATCCTGATGGATGAGCCGTCGATGGGACTTTCGCCGATCCTTGTCAACGAGATCTTCGACATTATTCAGAGCGTCAGCGAGGCCGGAACGACAGTGCTTCTTGTGGAGCAGAACGCGAAAAAGGCGCTTGCGATCGCGGATCGCGCGTACGTGCTCGAGACCGGAAGAATCGTGATGTCGGGCGACGCGAAGGATCTGATGAACGACGATTCGATCAAGAAAGCGTATCTCGGCGAGTGATTTTATGATATAATGTTCGTGAAAGCAATGAGCTGTGCGAAGATGACAGATTCATAGAGCGGATGCAAGGATATCATATAGGGAAAGGATGGTGTAGTATGGGGAACGTGATTATCACGATTGCGAGGCACTTCGGGAGCGGCGGAAGGACGATCGGTCATATGCTGGCGGAAGACCTTGGGATCAACTGCTATGAGAAGGAGATCATCAAAATGGCCTCCGACGACAGCGGGATCAACGAGAGCCTGTTCAACCAGGCGGACGAGAAGCTGAAACGCACGCCGCTGTTCTTTGGCAAAGGACGCGGGGCGGAGTACAAGGGCAAGCTGATCGCTCCGGACAGCGAAGAGTTCGTAAGCGACCATAACCTGTTCAACTATCAGGCGAAGATTATCCGTGAACTGGCGGAAAAAGAGTCCTGCGTCATCATCGGGCGCGCCGCGGACTACGTGCTCAAGGGCAATCCTGGTCTTGTGAGCGTGTTTGTCCACGCGTCGCGGGAGTACTGCGTGAAGCAGGCGATCGAGCGCAGAGCGTTTACCGGCAAGGACGTCGAGAAGTTCGTCGAGAAGACGGACAAATACCGCAGCGATTTCTACCGCTATTACACCGGACAGGAGTGGACGGACGCGCGCAATTACGATCTCTGCCTGAATAGCGAGCGGTTGGGCTTCGACGGGACGATGGAGGCGATCAAGGCGTATATTAAGGTGAGGTTCTGTTCTGTTCAAATCGGCTGAAGCACTTGCCGCTAAAGCCGTAAGAAAGTGATTCAAGCGGACAGTAGCGCTGCGGTTTGGGAAACTTCCAAACGAGTAGAATATGCGGCGATAACAGGGGGAAGAAACACAGCTTATGGAAAAGGCAGATCGTTTGAGGGGAAAAAGACGGATCCTGGCAGGTCTTTTGGTGCTGCTGTGTGTGGGGATGTTTTCCACGCTTGGGGTGCAGGCGGCCGGGAAGACGGTCAAAACCGGGGCGATAGGACTCAGCAGGACGAAATTGACGCTCAAGGAGGGTAAGTCCAAGCAGCTCAGTCTGAAAAACGCAACGGGAAAGATCGTCTGGGAATCGACAAAACGAACTGTAGCTTCTGTGGACAGCAAGGGCATGGTTAAGGCGAAGGCGGTCGGGACCTGCGTGATCACAGCGAGATCGGGCGGCCGGAAGTACAGCTGTACGGTCACGGTGCGCGCTTCGAAAAAGCAGCGAATATGTGAAAAACTTCAGCAGACATACCAGGCGGAGCAAAACCAGAATAAGATCGTAGTGGCAGGCAGTTCGACAATCGCGCGTTGGAAAAGCGTCTCTGTGGTGTTTGACCCTGAAAAGACGCTGAATATGGGGATCGGCGGCTCTACCGTGAAGCAGTGGCTGCAATGGTACGATAAGCTGATTGTGCCCTATCAGCCGAGCGCCGTCGTGTTGTTCCCGGGTACCGGAAATCAGCTTAACCGCGGATATTCCGTGAGCGAGACCACATCCGACGTCTGCAGGCTTCTGAAGAATCTGCGCGAGGAGCTGCCGGGAGTGCCGATTTTTTATGTATCGAACTATCGGACGCTCAAGGACGCGAAATTGTGGCCGTTGGAAAAGTCCTGCAACGAGAAAGTAAAGAAATACTGCGGCAAGCTGAGCGATCTCTATTACATTGACGTGACGAAGGCGCTGGCGAACGGGGCGAAACCGAAGACCGGGATCATTGCGCCGGACGGCGGGCATATGAACGACAAGGGTTATAAGATCTGGAACAGCCTGATCGTTCCCCAGGTGAAGAATGTGGTGGAAAAGGCAAAATAGTGCTTGACACGATATATATAATAAGATAATATAAAAGTGGTTTATGTGCAGACGTTTATCCGTTGTGGGGGATAGAGCGGGAAAACAAAGTGCAGAACGATCAGAAATGGAAAAAACTGAAAACGGGAGAAAAAGACAGCAGGGAGCCTTCCAGCAGTTATCTGCTTGCAAAGGATGACCGAAGTGTGCAGCGGCAGAAGGAGCTGCTCTACGAGGTGCTGGGGCCTGTCTTTTTCGGGGCAAAAGAAGCAGAGAGCGAAGAGGAGCTTGCTGCTTTTTTTCGTGAGCAGTATGGGATCGATGTGAACAACGACTTTTACGAAGGAGATGAGCATTACGAGGAGTACTGCGAGGCGCAGCAGGCGATCGCGGAGGGGATGAGTATCTATGGGGGAAAGATTTCGTTTGGGAATGGGACGATGGCGGATCTGGCGGAACGGCTCTGGGAAGATATGGAGGAAGAGGAGGAAGGGGGTTTCCGCAGGATTAATACAATGCTTGAAGAATGAAGGGAAGTGACCTCCCGGACGGAGCCGCACGGTACCCTTCCTGGGTATTTCCCCCGAAAACCGATATTACGGTTTGTCGGGGAAAACACCCGGAAATCCCTGCGGCTCCTGACATTGGATAGAATATTTTTTACGCTTTTCTTTTTGTATAGGAATTTGATATGTGCAGGAAACATACATTGCATAGAATATTTTTGTGTAGAGAGAGGGGCGGCGGATGGCGGAAGGGGATCAGAAGCTTGAAAATCTGCTGAGCCTGGCGCTGGAGGCGACGCCGGAGGAGCGGCGGAAGTCGGGAAATCTTGTGACGGGATATGACGAGAAGGAGCGGACGTGGGAGGTGATCGTGCGGCACAGCGGTACGCTGGAAGGGGCGATTCCGGAAAATTGGTCGGTCGTGCAGCTCTCAGGCGGCTATGCGATCGTGACTCTGCCTCAGGAGGAAATCCGCGCTCTGGCGTCGCTGCCACAGGTCGAGTACGTCGAGATGCCGAAACAGCTGTATTTTGCAGCGGATGCCGGACGGACCGCATCCTGTATTTCGGCGGTGCAGACGCCCCGGTTTTCGAAGTCCGGCGCGCTGACGGGGCGTGGGACTCTGGTGGCGGTGATCGATTCCGGTGTAGACTATTTTCATCCGGATTTCCGGAACGGGGACGGGACCACGCGGATCGTGGCGCTTTGGGATCAGACCGGAGTCTTGCCCGGGACGGCGGATGAGCCGCAGCGTGTTGGGGAGAGCACAGGACAAACGGCCGGAAAAGGAGAGGATAGCGGCGGCCGGGTTGGGAGGATGGGCGGCGCAGTCCCGGAAGGATTTGCGTCGGGCATAGAGTATACGCGGGAGGAGATCGACGCCGCACTGGTGGCAGGAAGCAGGGAAGCCGGATATGCGGTCGTGCCGGAGCGGGACGCGGGCGGGCACGGCACGCAGGTGCTGGGGATCGCGGCGGGGAACGGCCGCGCATCCGGAGGACGTTATCGGGGGATGGCGCCGGAGGCGGAGCTGATCGTGGTGAAGCTTGGCGTGCCGCGCCGGGACGGGTTCCCGCGCACGACGGAGCTTATGCGGGCGTTGGAGTACGTCGTGCGCAAGGCGGAGGAATTCGGCATGCCGGTCGCCGTGAACGTCAGCATCGGAAATGTGTACGGTTCGCACCGGGGCACCTCGCTTCTGGAGACATACATGGATCGGATCGCGGACCGCGGACGGAACGTCATCGCAGTCGGCACCGGGAATGAGGGAAATACCGGCGGGCACGCATCCGGTGTACTGGAGCCGGGGCAGCCGCGGGAGATAGAACTTCTGGTGAGCGATTATGAGACCGCGCTGAGCATCCAGCTCTGGAAGGATTACGCGGACGAGTTTGCAGTTACGCTGGTCCATCCGGATGGGCGGCGTATTGAGCTGCAGGGAGGTCGCGCAGGGGCGGCGCGTTACCATATGGGGAACACGGAGCTGCTGGCGTATTACGGGGAGCCGAGTCCATACCAGGGATGGCAGGAAATTTACCTGGGTTTTATTCCGACAGAGCGTTATCTGGACAGCGGTGTCTGGCGTATTCTTCTGACGCCGGTTCGCATTGTCACGGGAGAGTATCAGCTGTGGATGACAGACGGAAAGACGCGTGGGACGGATACGCGTTTTCTGCAGCCGTCTCCGGACACGACGATGACGATCCCATCTACCGCCGCGCGTGTGATCGCGGTGGGCGCGTATGATGCGCGCAGCTATGCCTACGCGCCATTTTCCGGGCGGGGCTGGCCCGGAGAGAAGTTTGCGGTCTTTTCATCGAAGCCGGATCTGGCGGCGCCGGGGGTCGACGTCACGACGACGGCGGTCGGCGGCGGCTATGTCAGCGTGTCGGGCACATCCTTTTCGACCCCTTTCGTCACCGGCGCGGCGGCATTACTGATGCAGTGGGGGATCGCGGACGGCAACGATCCGTACCTGTACGGCGAGAAACTGAGGGCGTATCTGCGGCGCGGCGCGCGCGAGCTGCCGGGCTTCGCGCAGTACCCGAACAATCAGCTGGGTTACGGGACGCTGTGCGTGCGGGACAGCCTGCCCATATAAATGTGAGACTTCCAAATGAGACAGAGCAGGTATAATTTAATTTGTATTCTATTGCAGACTTGACAAATATAGTATTATATAATATTATATAGAATATAATATTAATGATTCTACAATATCATGCGGCAGCGGGATTTTCTGGAAAAGCTGCGCTGCCAATGAGAGGATTTGATCGGATGGTCTTTAATACAGGAGCCGCGCTTCTGGACGCCATTGTTTTGTCCATCGTATCGCAGGAGCCGGAGGGAACCTACGGTTACCGGATCACGCAGGAGGTGCGCAGCGTGCTGGAGGTGTCGGAGTCGACGCTGTATCCGGTGCTGCGAAGGCTGCAGAGGGATAACTGCCTTTCCGTGTACGATCAGGAGTACGCGGGCAGAAACCGAAGATACTACAAGGTGACAGAGCAGGGATTGTCCCAGCTGAATATATACCGCGCGGAATGGCAAAGCTATTCCGGCAAGATATCGGCGATGCTCCGGGGAGGCGGCAGATGATGAACCATGAGGATTTTTTGAAAGAACTGGAAGAGCTGCTCCTGGATCTGGCTCCGGACGAGCGCGAGGAGGCGCTGCGCTACTATCAGGATCTCTTCGAGGAGGCAGGTCCGGAGGGCGAGGCGGAGATCCTGCGGCGCCTGGGCGATCCGATGAAGGTGGCGGCGGAGATCCGGGAGGGTCTGCAGGGCGGTCCGGACGCGGGGGAATTTACGGAGCGCGGTTATCGCGACGAGCGCTTTGACGACGATTATCTGGCGCCGGAAAAATATGCGGGACAGGGCGGGCAGTCTGAGGCCGGACGCGACTCAGAGAAAAGAAGAAACGGCATCCTTCTGCTGGTGCTGTTTCTTGTGTTCGGACTTCCGATCCTGGGAACGATCCTGTCGGCCGGATTTTCCGTTGTGGCCGGACTGCTTGGCTGTGTGATCGGCATTCTGGGCGGACTGATCAGCCTGGTGTTCGGCGGTTTTGTGGCGGCGGCAGTGTTTCTGGTCTCAGGGGCGGCGTGCATATTTGTCGGGATCATCAATCTGACTGCGCCGGCGATGGGACTGATGCTCATGTGTTTCGGTTTCCTGATGCTTGCTGCTGCGCTGCTGTTGTTTGTGGCGGCCGGATGGGGCATGAAGACCGCGATTCCCGGAGTGTTCCGCGGTTTCATTCATCTGGTGCGCGGCGTCTGCGGATGGTGCGGCCGCCTGTTCCGGCGAATTTTCGGCAGAGGAGGTGCGACGGCATGAAGAAAACGACGAAGACGCTGCTGTTGTTGTCGCTGGCCTTTTTCCTTTCTGGAGTCGCGCTTGGAATCGCGAGCCTGTGCGCCGGCTTCAACTACAATGAATTTGTGCAGAATGTCGAGGCCGGAAGGTTCAACCTCCCTGCCAGAAAGCTGGCGGCCGGGTTGGGCGTTCTGACCACAGACGAAAAAGGAAAATCGTTTGAGCAGACTTATACGGGAGTAAGAGCCTTAGATCTGAAGGTCGGTCTGGCGGACTGTGAGATCATTCCCTGCGACGGGGAGAAATGGAAAGTGGAGGGCGAGCGCCTGAATTCCCGCTTCAGCTGCAAATTGGAGGGCGGAGAACTTAGCGTCAATTGCGGCAGACCGCTCCTGAGCTTTCTGAGGACAAAAAACAATACGTCAAAACTGAGGCTGTACGTCCCACGGGATCAGGTTCTTGAGGAGATCGATATCGATACGGAGGTTGGGACGGTCGCGATGTCCGGAGACAGCGATTTCCTGAAATGCGAAGAGCTGAAGCTGGAATGCGGCGTCGGAAAGACCAGTCTCCGCGCGGATATCCGGGAAGAAGGGAAGCTAGAGGGAGGCGTCGGGGAAATCCGCCTGACGCTTGCCGGGAAAGAGGACGATTTCAATTACAAGGTGGAATACGGGGTTGGCAACGTTGCGATCGGCGGCGAAAAGCATTCGGGAGTTGGCGGCGATTACGAGGTCGACAACGGCGCGTCAAAGGATCTGAAGGTCGAATGCGGCGTCGGATCAGTGGAGCTTTTGTTTGAGGAAACCGCAGCGCGGGCTCTGACGACTCATCATGAGGAGGAAGAGCATTAGCATTACGATCAGAAGAAAATCGAAGAGGAACAAGAGAGAGTAAGGAGGAAGGGTCATGAAGAAACTGTGTAAATCAAGTACGGACCGCAAGATCTGCGGCGTGTGCGGAGGGATCGCGGAGTATTTCGGGATCGATTCGACCGTTGTGCGGCTGATCTTCGTCATCTTCGGGCTGGTGTCGGTGGGCGTGATCTTCTACATCATCGCCGCGCTGCTGATGCCGCAGGAGCTGTAAGCGAAAGGACTTCGGGAGCCGATTGACAGAGGCGCATTTCCTGCCCATGCCGGAGGAGAACGGCATGCAGGAAATTTCCAGACGCGTGAATATTTCTCTGCGAACAGGCGATACTCTAAGTACGCTGTATGAGAATGCCCGAGCGGGGCTTCGATGCAGGGTGCTTAGTATTGTTTGATGCGAAAGGAGTATGCCTGTCTATGTCAGAGAAAAACAGAAACCTGAAATGGGAGGAATTGAGTCCGGACGACCAGCTGAAATATGAGATCGCCGAGGAGATCGGCCTGCTTGACAAGGTGCGGGAAAGCGGCTGGAAATCCCTTTCCGCGAAGGAGACGGGACGCATCGGCGGCTTGATGACGAAGAGAAAGCGTGAGAGAAGAGAAGGCACAGCTTGATTAATCGCCGGAGAATCCTTATAATAGAAAAAGGCAAGGATAGTGCAGGGCAGCGGACACCCGCCGACACTGAAGCAGGCAGGATGCGCGCCGAGGACAAAAGAAAGGATTCCCCGCGATGAAGAACTTAAGCGAAGACATCAAAAGCCGGAATTTCAGGCCGCTCTATCTCCTGTATGGGGAGGAGAGCTATCTGAAAAACGAGTACAAAAATAGGTTGAAGAAAGCCGTCCTGTCCGAGGGCGACATGATGAATTTTTCGGCGTATGAGGGCAAAGGAATCGATGTGCAGCAGCTGATCAGCCAGGCGGACACGCTGCCTTTTTTTGCTGAGCGCAGACTGATCTTGGTCGAGAACAGCGGCTTTTTCAAAAAGGCGTGTCCCGAGCTCGTCGAGTATCTGCCGCGGCTTCCGCAGGAGACAGTACTGCTTTTTGTGGAGGATGAGGTGGACAGGCGTTCAAAGCTTTTCAAGCTTGTTGAAAAGGCAGGGCGCGCTGTGGAGATGAAACGGCAAAAGGAGTCTGACCTGAGAAAATGGGTGCAGGGGATCCTGCGCAGGGAAAACAGAAAAGTCACGGAGGAGGCGCTGAACCGTTTCCTTGAAATGACGGGCGACAGCATGGAGAACATTTCCCGGGAGCTGGAAAAGCTGCTGACCTACACGTTGGACAAGGACGGGATCGAGCTGGCTGACGTGCAGGCGGTCTGCACGGTCACGCTGGAGGACCGGATGTTTGACATGCTGCGCGCGATCGCGGATAAGCGTCAGAGGCAGGCGCTGGGTCTGTACTATGAGCTGCTGGCGCAAAAGGAGGAGCCTATGCGCATCCTGTTTCTGCTTGCGCAGCAGTTCAACCGGATGTTCCAGGCAAAGAGCCTGCGCGAGCAGGGCATGGACAATGCGTCGATCGCGCAGAAGATCGGGCTTCGCGGGCCCTACCAGGTGAATCAGTATCTCACGCAGGCGCGGCGCTATTCGACGGAAGCGCTCTATCAGACCGTGGAGGACTGCGTGAATGCGGAAGAGGATATAAAGACCGGCCGCATGGGCGACCGGCTGGCTGTAGAGATGCTGATTGTGAAATTTAGTGAATGAAGAGTTCAGCCATATAGGCCGCAGACCGCTTTCTTCGAAAGCTATCGCTGCTTGCGCAGCTGCTGTCTGCGGCTACGAAGGGCGTTCCGCCCATCTATCAAAAGGAGCAATCTGCTCTTTACAGATAAATCTGTACGAGCTTCTTGCTCCTTTTTCATATGGCTGAACTTTAAATTACATATTCGTACATACAAATTACGTGACAAATACTTCCGGCCATCACGAAGAGGTGGAAGATCTCATGCGAGCCGAAATTCTTGTGGATGCTGTTGAAGACCGGAAGTTTCAGCGCGTAGATCACGCCGCCGACCGTGTAAAAGATCCCTCCGGCGAGCAGCCAGAGAAAAGCCGGGCGGCTTAGAAGGCTCATGAGCTGTCCGAAGACAGACAGGCAGGCCCAGCCCATCGCGATGTACAGGACGGACGAGAACCATTTCGGACAGGTGATCCAGCACGCCTTGACGATCATTCCGATCGCGGCGATTCCCCAGACGGCGATCAGCAAAAGCTTCCCGGCGTGCGGCTCAAGCACGAGCAGGCAGACCGGCGTGTAAGAGCCTGCGATCAGAACGAAGATCATCATATGGTCGATCTTGCGGAACACGCGCAGTTTTTTCCCGCTGAAATTTACCGAGTGATACAGCGTGCTTGCGCCGTAGAGCAGCACCATGCTGGTCATGAAAACGGCCATCGCGAAGATGCCGGTGCGCCCGGAGTCGAGCGACGCCTTGGCAAGCGTGGGTATGAAAGCGAGCAGAGCGAGCAGCATCCCGATGAAATGCGTGATCGCGCTGCCGGGTTCGCGAATCGATAACGTCATAAAATCCCCTCCTCAAAACAATTCATTTACAGGCTTAGTATGTCCGGAACTGTTGAAATTATGAGATGTAGTTTTAAAAACTACATTGTGCATATACAGACACTACCACATGTATAAAAAAGTGTCAAGAGGGAATCTCCAGATTTTGACTACTAAAAAGGACCGCAAGAATCTCCGGGGCTTTTCCGGCACAAACCGACCAATGTCAGTTTTGACGGGAAAGTTCCCGGGAAGGATAACTTGCGGTTTCGTTCGAAATTATATAAATAAAATTAGCTTTGGGATGCAGCCACGAAGATGATCCCGAACGCGCCCGGGCCGATGTGGGTCCCGATCGTGGATCCGATCTGCAGGCGGTTGGCGGTGCGAATGCCCTCCCGGTGCAGTTTATCCTCAAAAGCGATGCAGTTTTCATCGCCGTAGGAATAGATCGTGTAGGCCGGGAAGCGCTTGTCGACGCCCAGCTCATCGATGCGCCGGATGATGGACATGATCGCCTTGTTCTTGCCGAGGGCTTTGCCGAGGATCCCGATACCGCCCTCCACGGTGACGGTGATGATTGGCTTGATGTTCGCGAGGTCGCCGATCGCGGCGGCAGTCTTGCTGATGCGCCCGCCGCGCCCCAGAAATTCAAGCGTGTTCAGCGCCGCCAGCACCTTGACGCGCGATTTGATCGCCTCGATCTTCTGCACGATCTCAGGAGCAGTCTTGCCCTCTCCCCGCAGTTGCAGGGCGTAATCGGCCATCACTTTGATCGTGTAGGTGGCGGAGCGCGAATCGATCAGATAGATCTTGTCGTAATCCACCATATTCTTCGCCATCTGCGCGGTCTGGAACGTGCCGCTCAGCTCAGAGGAGAGGATGATGCCGATCAGCTCATCCCCCTTTGCCTTCACGTCCTCAAAAATATCCAGAAACGCCTGCGGAGACGGCTGCGAAGTCTTCGGGAAATCGTCGCTCTTCTGCAGGATCTCATAGAATTCGTCCCGCCCCATGTCTAACCCGTCCACGTAGCTTTTCTCACCGATCGTGATGCTGATCGGCACGAGGTCAAGCCCTTTCTGCCGAATCTCTTCGACCGAGTAATCAGAAGAAGAATCTACCAGTATTCGGATCATATCAGTACCTCCCTGTCCGGAGATTCCGGAATTATTGTTCTGTTTTATCGTTTCGCAGCATATCCCGGCTGTGCCAGGGATCGGTCGGATAGTCGTCGCGCCGTTCGCCTTCGTTGCCGTAGCATTCGCAGTAGCGCGCCGCGAATGCGGGCGCTTCACCATGTGCGTAGAGATGCGAGATGTCGCCGTAAGAGGTCATGCGAAAGCAGGCAATGCCCTCCCTGCGCTCCTCTGTAACGAAAGAGGTGACGGAGGACGGAGCCGCGCAGAAACCGTGCCAGAGGACCATAGGCGAGATGCCGAGCAGATGCCCGGTCAGCACACATCCGGAGCCGAAGTGACAGAAGAACGCGATCGTGTCGTTGTTTGGACGCACCGCGCGGTAGAGATGTCCTTCGCGCTCATATCCGTGCGCGGCGAGCAGACGGTCAAATTCGCCTGTGACCCACTCATACTCTTCCCGAACATTTCCGCCCTGCAGCACCCGGGAATCCAGCCAGCGGTCGTAATGATAAAAATTTTCATGCCGGGTCCAGTCCTGGGGAAGCCAGTCCCAGACGATGCTTTCGCCCTCCTTGTCCGGGCGGTGGATGCGCGGGGCGAATTCGCGAAGCCATTCGCATTCCACGGCATGTCTGCCCAGCTTTTCCAGAGTCGGTCTGGCCGTGTCCGCGGCGCGTCCGAGCGGAGAGACATAGAACGCGCGTATGTCCAGTCCGGAAAGCCGTTCTGCGAGGAGCTGTGCTTCACGCCTGCCTTTTCCGGTCAGGGAGTCTGCCGTGTAGTCCGGATCCCCGTGACGGATGATCAGAAGTTTCATTCTTACCTCCTGCGAATGGATCATGTTTAATGCATATCATAACGTATATTTACTGATTTGAAAAGACATAATTTTGCAATCTCAGTGCAACGCCAGACAGCCTCAGCCGCCCGGCCTGCCGCCGCGGGAATCCTTCGGGGACTCCCCGAATTTCTTGCGGTAGGCGCGGTAGAACGCCGCGTAGCTTGCGAAGCCGCTGCGCAGACAGGCATCGGTCACGGACACGCCGGACTGGATCAGCGTGCGCGCGGCGAACAGACGCTTTTCCGTAATGTAGGAGCCGATCGTGTAGCCGGTCTCGCGGCGGAACAGGTGCATCAGGTAGGAACGGTTCAGATAACAGGCCTCAGCGACGCCGTCCACCGTGAGTTCGTCCACCAGGTGTTCATTGATAAAGGAGAGCGCCGTGAGCACCTGCGGGTTTGCCCCTGAGGCCGCCGGGAACGAGATATCGCTGCCGTCGAGCGTCCGGTTGAGCAGGATCAGAAATTGCAGAAGCACGGACTGCCGGTAGAGCTGCGCTTCCGCCGCAGAAGATGATGCAAACTGTGCATTTACATATTGATCCTCAGGGGAAACAGCTGCGCTGCCCGTTTTCCCGGAGGCGGAGGCCTCCTCCCGCGCCGCGTTTACCAACTCCCGGTACTGCGGATACAGACGGCTTTCCCGGAACCGCCCGATGCGCAGGACGTGCGAGCTGCGCGCGGAGCACAGGGAAAAGCAGCGCCCGAGGTCTGCGCCGAGCTCGCGGTACTGTTCAAAGAGCTCCGGTGAGAGATAGACGATCAGGCGGCGGTAGGGCGTCTCATCGTGGATGACAGGACGGTGGACTTCCCCGGCCGGCACGAGCACGATGTCGTACGGCTGAAGCTGGTACGTCTCACCTTCAATATAATAGCTCACGCTGCCGCTCTCAAAGAGCAGGAGCTTGTGAAAGTCATGATAATGGCTCTGGAAATCCCGCGGCTCCGCGCTGGTGAGATAAAAGATGCGGAAATCGCTGTTCAGATAACCGGTTTTCTGGTATGTTGCGGACATTTTGCCTCCTTATAATTTCACGAGCTGTCGAACTGCGCCGTGCATCGAAAAACGGTTTTCGGCGCACGATAGCTTGCTTTGACCCAAATCGTAACATGAAGGCGCATTATTTGCAAGAAAAAAAGCAGAATACAAGTTTTTTGTTGAAGAAAATGTTTTGTATAATATAATATAACTAGCAGAGGGTAAATAGCAAGCCGAGAGTATAATTAGCAGAGACGTGAAACTGGCCGGACAGCGTCAGCTGGAAGGAGCGCGGGGCGGTTCGGCTGCAAGAAGGGGGTAAAAGCATGGAACTGACGCTGAGCATGTATCAGAGCTTTGGCAACGATTATCTGATTTACGATTGCATGAAAAACGATTATGAACTGAAACCGGAGGACATTCGCCACATCTGCGACCGCCGGTTTGGCGCAGGGGCGGACGGCATCCTGATCGGACCGATGCAGATCTTCGGAAAGATGGGCGTGAAGATCTACAATCCGGACGGCGGAGAAGCCGCAATCAGTGGCAACGGGATCTGTATTTTCGCGAAATACCTGAAAGACGCGGGTTACGTGGTGAAGAAGGAATTCGTGCTGCAGACCCAGAGCCGCGAGGTGACGGTGCGTTACCATAACGAAGAGGCGAAAGAGATGACGATTTCCATGGGCAAGCTCTACTGCGGGCAGACGAAACCGGTGGAAGAAGGCGCGCAGCAGGAGAAGAGCGAGCAGGTGCCGGTGAGTTATGCGGGAGAACAGTACTGCGGCACCTGTGTCTGGATGGGAAATCTGCACTGCATTATCCCGATGAAAGAGATCTCCAAAGAGGCCGTCTGCCGGATCGGGTCGGAGCTTGAGAGATCCGAGCGCTTCCCGGACGGGATCAACACGCAGATCATCCGCATCGCAGACAAAAACAACATCTACACGGAGGTCTACGAGCGCGGCGCGGGTTACACGCTTGCCTCGGGGAGCAGCTGCTGCGCGGCGGCGGGCGTAGCGTACCAGCTTGGGCTGACCGATCCCTGCGTATATGTGCACATGCCGGGCGGTGTGCTCACCGTGAAGGTCGACGAGCATATGAACGCCCATATGACGGGCAGCGCGGATTACATCGGCCGCATGATCCTCTCGGACGAATTTCTGCGGAAATATCAGATCGGCTGATCCATGGAGAGAATCATAGAATCCGCCGCGACGCTTCGCAAAGATTACAATTCCGTCGCAGATCTGTGCAAAGATACCGGACTGCCTGTTTTTCTGACAAAAAACGGGAGAGGGGATATGGTCGCGCTGTCGCTTGAAGCTTTTTTCCGGGAGGAGTGGAAGATCAGGCTGAGAGAGCACCTGGTCGGGATCGAGAAACGCAGACGCGCCGGCAGGAAAGATCTCTCCGCCGGTGCGGTCTGTACGCGATTGTATGAGATCGTTGAGAAATATAAATATATTCCGCTGACGGAAGAAAGCGAATATCCGGAGAGAGACCGGAAGAACTCTTGAACGTCAAACGGCCCCAGGGAAAGTCCTTTCGGGGCCGTTTCCATTTTTATAATTCTGTTGTCTCCTGAGACAGTCCGCAGGAGGACAGGTCTCATTAGGAAAGATGAATGTTCTTGAACAGTGATGCCAGAGAAGTCGTCGCGTCCTCCGCCTTCGGCAGGTGGAAAGTCTCCTCCTCGATCGCCTCTGCGGTCACGTCCTCAAGCGCCTTCATGCTCAGGCTGATCTTGCCGTCCTTGACCGCGATGATCTTCACCTTGACGGTCTGCCCTTCCTTGAGGACTGCCGACGGATGCTTGATGCGCTGATGGCTGATCTGGGAGACGTGGATCATGCCGGAGAGTCCGTTTCCGAGCTTGACGAACGCGCCGTACGGCTGCAGCGTCTCCACGGTGCCCTCGGTCACGAGGCCTACCTGCACGTTGGAGATCTTTTGCTTGCGTTCCTCCTCCGCCTTCTCACGCAGAATGTCGCGCGCGGAGAGGACAAGGCGCTTCTCCGCCGGATCCGCCGTAATGACGCGGACCTCGATCTCACGTCCGACGAATTCGTCCAGGTTTTCCACATAGTTCAAAGACAGCTTCGACGCCGGGATAAATCCGCGAATGCCTTCGACGTATGTAGTCACGCCGCTCTTGACCGCTTCGCTGATCTTGACGGTGATGTTCGACTGATCCTTCTGCAGCTGCTGGAGACGCTCCCAGCCGAGCACTGCTGCTGCCGCCTTCAGGGAGAGCTGGATCCGTCCCTGCGCGTTGTCGCGGCGAATCACAGTCGCGGAGATGGGCTGTCCCACCTCGAAGCTCTTCAGGGAGAAGGAAGGATCGTCGCTGGCGTCCTCCAGGCGGACCACGCCGTCTGTGTAGATGCCGAGGTCTACGATCAGCTCCTCATCGGACACGCCGATGATGGTGCCGTTTAAGATGTCGCCCTCATGGATCGGCTTCATGGAAGCGGTGATCGCTTCGTCGTAGTCGGCCATGCTCTCCGTAGGTACCGCTTCTTTCGGCGCTTCTGCGGTTTCTGCTTCCGGCGCAGCTGTCTCTGCTGCAGGTGCCTCAGATGCTTTTGCGGCTTCAGGTGCTGCGGCCTCTGCTGTGGGTGCCTCTGCCGTTTCCGCCGCTTCTGCCGCAGCCTCTTCAGCTACAGGCGCTTCTGCCGCAGCCTCCGCCACTTCCGGCGTCTCCGGCACTTCCTCTGTCTGTGTTGTCAGATTTTCTTCGTTCATAAAACTGATTGCCTCCGTTTGCAAATATTTGGAGCCTGCGCTCCATTGGCTTCCTCTATTCTAGCACAGCATTTGATTTTTGAATACCGAAAAATGCGAAAAAATATGAAAATCGTTTCACAAAGCCCGGAATCGGTGTTATACTGAAAAACAAGAGGTGGGGGCAGATGGAGACGGTCATCGTAAACATGCGCGACGGGATAGAGGAGGCCGGGATGCGCCGCGCGGGGGAGATCCTGCGCAGGGGCGGACTGGTGGCGTTTCCCACGGAGACCGTATACGGGCTGGGCGCGGACGCGCTGGACGAGGAGGCTGCTGGGAAGATCTACCAGGCGAAAGGCAGACCGTCGGACAATCCGCTGATCGTGCACATCGCGGACTGGGACGCGATCGAAAAGATCGCGGTCGACATCCCGCCGGAGGCAAAGCTGCTTTCGGACGCCTTCTGGCCGGGACCGCTGACGATGATCCTGAAAAGGTCGGACGCGGTGCCGCTGGCGACGACGGGCGGGCTGGACACGGTGGCGGTGCGTCTCCCAAATCATGAGATCGCGCGTGCACTGATCCGCGCGGGCGGCGGCTATGTGGCGGCTCCGAGCGCGAATACGTCCGGCCGGCCGAGTCCGACAAAGGCAGAGCACGTCGTCCGGGATATGGACGGAGTGATCGATATGATCATCGACGGCGGAGACGTCCGGATCGGAATTGAATCGACGATCGTCGATCTGACGGAGGGCGCCCCGACGATCCTGCGGCCTGGCTATGTCAGCCGGGAGATGCTTGAAAAGGTACTTGGAAGAGTGGAGATCGACCGCGCGCTCCTTGCGGAGGATGAGAATATCCGCCCGAAGGCGCCGGGCATGCGTTACCGCCATTACGCGCCGAAGGCGCCGCTGGTGATCGTGGAAGGGCCGGCACAGCGCGTGCGGGAGCGGATCAACGCGCTCTCAGAGGAGAACGCGGCAGACGGGCGCGTCACAGGCGTGATCGGGACGGACGAGTCACAGGGATATTACAGGAACGCGCTTGTAAAGTCGATCGGTTCGCGCGCCGACGAGCGTTCGATCGCGCGGCACTTGTACGGCATTCTGAGAGAGTTTGACGATTCGGAGGTCAGCGTGATCTATTCGGAATCGTTCGACACGCCGCAGATGGGACAGGCGATCATGAACCGCCTGATCAAGGCGGCGGGTCATCAGATCATAGATGTAAATGAATAAAGGAGGAAACGAAATGCTGGCAATCGGATGTGACCAGGGCGGCTATGAGCTGAAACTGGAGGTTATGAAATATCTGGACGGAAAGGGGATCGAGTACAAGGACTGCGGCACTTATTCGCCGGCTTCCGTGGATTACCCGGTCTACGCGCGCGCGGTCGTGAAGGAGATCCTGTCCGGGAACTGTGAGAAGGGTATCATCATCTGCGGCACCGGGATCGGCGTTTCGATGGTCGCGAACCGCTACAAGGGGATCCGCGCGGCGCTGTGCGGAGACTGCTTCAGCGCCGAGGCCACCAGACTGCACAACGACGCGAACGTTCTGACGATGGGCGCGCGTGTGGTGGGCCCGGGACTTGCATGCAAGATCGTCGACACGTTTCTGAACACGCCGTTCTCCAATGAGGAGCGCCACGTGCGCAGGGTGAAGATGATCGACGAAGAGTGAGCATTGTTCTGCTCAGACCGTAGCGCACGCTGCGGGATTTACCCGCAGATGTCTTCGAGGCCGGAGAGCCAGACGTTGCCGGCTTCGCGCGCGGCGGTCCGCAGCTCCTCCGAGAATCCGGAGGTAGAGAAGATACAGCAGTAGCGCTTCCTGCCGTCGAACGGTTCGAGGGGCCCCAGGAGTCGGTCGAGCAGTTCCCTGCCCGCAGGTTCGGTGGCGCAGTGGCAGACGCCGAGCACGGTGTGTTCTTCGTCGGACGCCACGAGGGGGATGCGAAAGAACGGTTCGCGCTTTGTGCCGCCGGTCCACCACGCCCCAGTGTGTTTATAGACGAACGGCGTCTGGCCGGAGCTGCCGAGGCGCTCCAGATATTCGGCGCAGATCGATTCAAAGACGGGGAGCAGATATTCGTCGAGCGCGGGAAGCACCTGCTGTTCATACACCTGCTGTCCGCGCCCGAAGAGGATCTCACTGAGATTCGGTGAGACAAAGCGATACCAGAAGCGCGTCATGTGGTCGGCAAACTGATAACGGACTTTTTTCAGGGATTCCCCGGCAGCGGGGAATTCTTTTCGTATGATGCCGAGAGAGACCAGCACGCCCAGATATTTGGCGCACTTGTTGGTGCCAATGGAAGCCTTATCCGCGATGTCTGTCAGCTTGGTGCTGCCGAAGGCGATGATCTCCAGAAGGAAATTGTAGGTGGAGATTTCCCTCAGCTCCCGGTGCAGCGCGTCGGGCGGCGACATGAGGAGCGGAGAGTCCGCGCTGAAAAACAGCCGCAGAAGATTCTGTTGCGCGGAGAGATCCGGACGGAGCCGCGGCAGACAGGAGGGAAAGCCCCCGGTGATCCCGTACAGGAGCAGCTGCTCTTTGGCGCTGCGTCCGGCGAAGGCAGGGCGGCAGGCGGAGAATGGGAGCACATCGAGAAACGCGCGCGCGGTGATCGCGTCGAACGGTTCCCGGATCGGCTCTTCCATGAGTTCAGCCGCGTATCCGACCGACGAGCTGGTGACGATCAAAAACACCTTTCCGGTCTGGAAGTCATGGCGCACGGCGCCTGCGAACGCCTCCATGAACTCCGGGCAGTTCCGGTCGAGATTCTGGAATTCGTCGAGCACGAGGATCAGACGGCGTGAAAAAGAATAGTCTGAGATATATGAAAACGCCTGCTCCCAGCTTGCAAAGGAAGGCGGCAGCTTTTTGGAATCCAGGCTGCGCGCCGTCTGGCGGTAAAAGGCGTCCAGATGCCCCTCCGGGACCGTCTCCTGCGCGGAGTAGAACAGAGTCGCCCTGTCGCGGCAAAGCTCACGGACCAGACCGGTCTTTCCGGTACCGTACCGCCCGTAGAGAAAAATGAAAGAGAACTGAACGCGGTTGTACAGGGCGTTCAGCTTTTTGATATCGCTCGCGAAAAAAGAGTTCATGACAGTTCACCTCACAGAAAAAGGATTTGATCTCAGTATAATGGAAACAGAAATTATTGTCAACACAAGATGCAAACTCAAAAGATGATAGAATAAAATCTGTGTAAAAACTGTGAATTTTATAATTTTTAAGAATATTTTTGTTTACGTCAGAAAGAGATTGTACTATACTCCCATCTTTGACACTTTATGACGTCAAAAATCCCAGAAACCGTTGAAAAATCAATGGTTTCTGGGATTTATTGGATTTTCACGAAAAGCGTACTAAACCCGTACGTCTCATCTTTTTTTGGACTTCCTCAGGATTCCCCTCATAGATTTTTCACGAATGAGCTCATAATCCGTTTGAAAGCCCGCCATTTCATGCAGTGCATCCGTCAGGGCCGTCCGGGTGTAGGAGGGGGTATAGCCGATATCCTTCGCCTTTGTAACCCGCATGCCCCGTAAGGCTGCAATGATCTCCTCACAGGTAAATTTTTCCCCAAGCTTCTTCTCCAGGATCCGGTATACAAGCAGAGAAATAAAACAGGTCATGAAGTGGGCCTTTATCCGGTCGCTCCTGCTCAAATAGGCTGGACGGGAACGGAAATCGTCTTTCATGATCCGGAATGACTCCTCGATCTCCCATCTTCCATGGTTGATTGCGAGGATATCATGTACATCATCGTCCAGATTTGTCTCCACAGCGTAAAAACCGTCAAATTTTTCTTCTTCAGCGATCACTTTCTCATTAAGGGAATATTTTATCCTGATTTCTTTTCCCTTTTGATCGGTGGCCCTGCGTTTCACAAAACGCCTGTAATCGTTCGCATTCTTTTTCTCCAGGGCAGAACTGCCTTCCTCCATGGCTTTCAGGGCCCTCTGGATCTGGGCGTTCCGTTTGCTGCGTAAATAATCCCTGTATTTGAGGGAATAGGTAACAATGAGGGTCTGGTTGAATTCAATGTCCCGTTCCGCGTCATAGCCTTCTATGTATTTCTGCTTATAGAATGTCCTGCCCAGGTTCTTCTCCCTGTCTTCTTCCGTATCCTCCAGATGGTCTATGCGGTAAGTATCCTTATCCCCCTCCAGTTGCCAGCCGTCGGGGTCCAGGCACCAGTCCTGCAGTTCCTTTGCCATCATTTTCACAGAAACAGTGGTGACAAAGGAGCGTTCGCCAAAGTTGTTGAACCTGCGGTTGGCTTCACTGGCAAGCCCCGCGTCCGTGCAGACGACAAACCTGGAAAGTTCGAAATCCTGCAGGATCTTCTCCTCCAGGGGGACCAGTGTCTGCTGCTCATTTTTATTGCCCCTGTTGATGCAGATGGCCAGGGGGATCCCGGAATAGTCCATGAACAGCCCCATCTGGACAAGCGGGGATGGCTGGTGCTGTTTGCTGGTGCCATATTTTCTGGCGGCGATGCCGTTGTCGTCTGCCTCCTGGTTGGAGACAGGGTCTTCCTGTTCCGTCTCAAAGTAGAAATTTGTGCAGTCATAATAAAGGACACCGGTCTTGCGGCGGACTGCCTGGCTGCTGAACTTATAAAGTTCAGACTGGATGGAATCGAATTCGGCGGCGATTACCGAGAGTGCCCGTTCGACCTGGTGGTATTTGAAAGGCGGCTGTTCGAGGAACTCCTTTGAAGACCTGCAGGTAGAGAGTTTGGAGCCGGGGAACAGGATCCTCGTATAAATGAGCCTGGAAAGGATGGCATTCATGTCATACTGGAACGCATGCCTTTTCGAGATGTGGCTGCAGATAAGGTCAAGGCAGAGTTCATAGTAGACCTGCTGGAGGAACAGGTAGCCGATATTGAAAGACTGTGCGGTTCCCAAGGGGATTCGGGCATGGGGGTCATAAGGGACGAGCACTTTGCAGTTCCTTTCCGCTTTTTCCGTCTCATTAAGTTGTTCGAGATGCTCCCGGATCCATTTTTCAGGGTCAGGACAGTTATGCTCCCTTTTAATATCATCAAGGTAGCCGAGCTTTTCGTAGATTTCACTGGTATTTTTACCATCGCGGTAGATGGAGCGGATAATGTAATAACACTTTCCTTTTGCGGTTTGGTTATATTTCAATCTCATGACGTCCTCCCGAACATAATGTATTATAAATAGAGTATAGCATAAAGTACGATAGTACGCAATACATAAAAATAAATTTGACATAAAAAAATAAGCCTGATAAGGCTTTCCAGAGATAGGGGTGTCAAAAACCCGTGCGCGCCGTCTGGCGGTAAAAGGCGTCCAGATGCCCCTCCGGGACCGTCTCCTGCGCGGAGTAGAACAGAGTCGCCCTGTCGCGGCAAAGCTCACGGACCAGACCGGTCTTTCCGGTACCGTACCGCCCGTAGAGAAAAATGAAAGAGAACTGAACGCGGTTGTACAGGGCGTTCAGCTTTTTGATATCGCTCGCGAAAAAAGAGTTCATGACAGTTCACCTCACAGAAAAAGGATTTGATCTCAGTATAATGGAAACAGAAATTATTGTCAACACAAGATGCAAACTCAAAAGATGATAGAATAAAATCTGTGTAAAAACTGTGAATTTTATAATTTTTAAGAATATTTTTGTTTACGTCAGAAAGAGATTGTACTATACTGTAAAAGGAGTTTTTATGTTTTCATTTACATGTACATAGGGATTTGGGATTTGCGGCGGGCCTGCAGGTCGCCCGGATTCGATGGGGAGGATTTGTAATGATTAAGAGGTTCAGAAAATTAACAGCCATTGTTCTGGCGTCTGCCATGCTTGTGCAGAGCGGAACAGTGCTTTTGGCAGAGGAGGTTACGCCGCCCACAGAAGTGGCTTCGCCGGCGCCGGCAGCAGCGGAAACGCCGACTGAGGTTCCGACCGAGCCGCCGGTGACGGAAGCACCTACCGAGGCTCCGACGGAAGCGCCGACAGAAGCTCCTACGGAGCCGCCCACGGAAGCGCCGACAGAAGCTCCTACGGAGCCGCCTACCGAGGCGCCCACAGAAGCTCCGACGGAAGCACCTACCGAGGCTCCGACGGAAGCGCCGACAGAAGCTCCTACGGAGGCACCCACGGAAGCTCCGACGGAAGCGCCTACCGAGGCGCCCACGGAGGCTCCTACCGAGGCACCTACCGAAGCTCCGACGGAAGCGCAGACGCAGGAAGCGACGGAGCGCTCTGAGCGTGAGAATGACGGAGAGAAGTTTTCCACAGACGCCCTGATGAGCAAGCTGGAGCAGGCGCTGCCGTATCTGTTCGCGGCGGAGAGCATAGACGCGGGCGAGAAGCTCCTGGAAGGACAGGAGATCGCGGTTGATAAGGACGGAAAAGCCATTGTCGAGAAGCTGAAGGAGTTCTCCGTAGAGCTTGCGAACGCAAAGTCTTCGACCGATGTGAAGGTTCTCAATCTATACGCGGATGAGAAGGGCGAACTGGACACAGCCCAGCTGGATGAGGAATTTGAGGATCAGGTCATCGATGTATCGAAGCAGTATTTTGTGATCAATGTGATCGCGGACAGCGCAGACCAGAAGCTGAGCTTTTCGGGATATGAGATGAAGCAGTCCGGCGAGTCCGTAGAGTATGCCGAAGGCACGGAGGCCGGCGACATTCTGTACAACTTCGCGGCGTTGGACGACAAGGGTGAATTCACTGACTACACGGGTGAGCTTTCTCTGAGCGGCGAGCGGCTGCAGGGCGCGTTTCTTGCGCCCTGTGCAAAAGTCTCTCTGAAGTCGAAGCTTGCCGGCGCGGTATACGCAAAGAGCCTGACAGTAGACGAGTCTGTGGAGGAGCTTCTGCAGATCACGTTTGCCAAAGGACGCGAGCCGGCTGAAGAGACGGAGTCCGAGAGCGAGCAGGAGACGGAGAGTGCCGAGACTGAGGGGAGCACCGAAGACACGGAGCATACAGAAGAGACAGGAAACACAGAAAACACAGAAAACACAGAAAACACAGAAAACACAGAAAATACAGAAAATACAGAGAGCACTGAGGAGAGTACAGAGAGCGAAGAGAATCCGGAGGAGAGCGCGGATAATGTCATCGGCGTATCTGCAGACGGCAGGATGATCGTGAGCGTGGATGGCGTGCAGCTGAATGTGCAGCTGGTGGACGCTTCGAATAATAACGCGCCGCTGGACGGCTACGTCTCGATCATGGAGGCGGAGAACATCACGGATGGAGACCGTTTGGTCTGCGCGGAAGGCGAAAAAGTGGCGGATGAGACCGCTACGGCAGAGATGCCTGCCTCGCTCGGCGAGAATCTGGATCACAGCGGAACCTACTATCTGAATGCTGTGGCAATGACCGGAAATTATCGGATGGCGGCGCGCCCGTATTTCACGGTAGCGGAAGACGGCACCGTGGAGATCAGCAGGGTGGAAGAGACCGGAGAGACTCTGCCGGAGCCTGAGACCGCGGCTGTGTCTGAGTCCGGATCTGAGACTGTGTTCGAGTCCGCAGTCAGCGGGATCAGGACCGCGTCCTTTGCGGCTGGAAGCAGTTCACTCACGATTCCGCTGTATGCCGAGGAGCCGGAAACGTCTGGAGATGATGAGCCTGCCCCGATGGCAGAGACGGGCAACGGCAGTATAAAAGTGGATGTGAAGGCGGTGCTCTTTAACGGGACATCGCTGAAGGCGTTGGAGGACGTATCATCTGAAAATCCTGCGACAAAGAGTCCTTCCTTCAAATTGCCGTACCTTGGATTGTATAAGAAAAAAGAGGAAACTTCGACTTCTTCCACTCCGGGAGAGACTGGCGGAGACACAGAAAGCAGTGAAGGGGGCGGGACTGCTCCGTCGTCGACAGATGAGTCTGAGCCGGAGTACGAATTTGTAGATGCGCAGCCTATCTCATTTGCTGCTGAGGGCAGTTCTGCTGATTCTATCACGTTTGAAGAGTTAGGAAACGGAACGTATATCCTGAAGCTCATTGACAGCGTGGAAAAAGATAGTGCAGGAGAGGAAACTGAGAAGGAATGGCAGAGTGATTTCCCTGCACTGAAAGTAAGGGAAAAGAAGGACGGATCAATACAAGAAACAGAAGAAGGAGAAGAAAAAGTTATTTCAGTAACGCTAGCTGGAGCTGAAGGGGCAGAAAGCACGGAAACCGGGCCTACTGCGACAGGCGAACTGGTTCTGGATTACGGCGAAGATGGAAATAACTATCCGACCGCTTTCTACTACCCGGTGACGATCACGCTGACGAAGCAGCTTCAGGACAGCAAGGGACAGCTCAGAAATTCTTCGGCGTTGTTTTACGCGAAGCTGTATAGGGATCTGGGGCATACTGCGGCCTGTGCGAACCTGTATGACGGGGCCGCGGCGTCGACTGCTTCATCAGGCCCTTTGCAGACAACGCTGTTGACGACAGCGATGGCGTTTACGATGAACGGGCAGGCTACGGTGACTCCTTCGTCTATCCAGCTGAAGGCGACCGCTTCACCGCTGACTGTTTATCTTTCCGAGTGTGATGCGGGCGGCAAGGCGATCACGGAAGGCACAGGCGATCTCAACTACGCGATTTCCACGATGGTAAATGGCGCCGTAAACAGCAACGGGATGATTACGGTAGCTTGTCCGAAGACTGATACTCCTGAGACGGAAACGACCGGAGCGGCCGGAGAGACAGGTGAGACGACATCCGCTACGTCTGCGCCCCTGCCGGAAGCGGTGCTTGTTTCGGTAGCCGCCACGATCACCAATCAGCTGAAGCCTCCGGTGGCGCGCGTAGGGGCTAAGGATGCGAGCGGAAATCTTCTGTCGGGCGTAGCCATGCTGATCAAGCAGGTGGAGACCAAAGACAAGACGACTACGGTAAAGATCGTCAAGACATTTACGTCCGGCGCCACATATACAGAGTTCAAGGATCTCCCGGAGGGCACTTACATTCTCTCCGAGATCAATGCTCCTTCCGGTTATGCGCCGGCGAAGGATGTGGAGTTCAAGGTAGAGGATGGCAAAATAATCGAGCGTTACATTGAGAACGGACCTGTGCAGCCCACGGCCTACAAGCTGAAGGTGGAGAAGCAGGTATACTGCGGGGGATATCAGCTCTATGCCCGCGACGAGGGTACGGAGGCGTCGAAAGCGAACCTTACGGTTCACGTAGCGCTGTTTGACGATATCAACTGCAGCATCAAGGTCAGCAATGTGGAGACGATCACGATGAAGGGGCGCGCCAGCTCGGTGACGTTCGACAATCTGACAGGCAACGGGAAATATTTCCTGGCGGAGACGGATGCGAACGGGATACGGCTTGCATCAGACAGTAGCCATTCCATACGTTACGAGAGCGGCGGAGCCGTGCAGATGGATGCGCTGACCAAGACGGCGGTCATACAGAATATTTACACGAGCCGTCCGGCGGGATACAAGTACATGAGCACGCTGAGGATCGCAAAGCGCGTGACGAACGCTGCAGGAGCGGCAAAGGCTGTCAATGAAAAGTTTTATGTCGGGATCTACAGGGATGCGGCGCTCACAAAGAGCAGCGGGAAAACCACGCTGAGTCTGTCGAACAAGTCGTCGTCGTCCAAAACATTGACGTTCCTGACGAATAAGCCGTCCAAGACCACCTACTACATTGCCGAGCTCGATGCGGACGGGAAGCGGGTGGAGAATTCGGATACCTTTGCCTACAATGTCAGCTACGACCAGCCGTCTGTGACACTTTCGCCGGGAGACGACAAGACCGTCACGGTGACAAACCAGGAGAAATCCTCCAAGGTGACGCTCTACCTGACGAAGCGTGTGTACAACGGGACGTCGCTGCAGCCGACGACGGCTACCTTCTACGCAGGACTGTTTCGCGACGCGCAGTTTACGAAGCTGTACACGAAGCCGATCCCGCTGACTCTGCAGAATCAGAGTGAGCTGACGCTGAAGCTTTCGCTGAACCTGGGGACGGCGAACAAGGCGACGATCTACGTTGCCGAGACAGATAAGGACGGAAGGGTCATCCGCAATGAAAGCCAGTTCGGCTACAACATCAGGGCGGTCAATTCGACGGCGGTGTTTACGCAGAAGAAGCGAGAGATACAGACGATCTTCCTGAATTCCGTCTATGGAACGACCACGGATGAAGATTGGCAGCAGATCCTCTCCGACGAGAGCAACATACCGACCTATGGCGGCAGCGACGGCTGGGCCGGCGGAAACGGACAGATCGATCCGTACGCGGACACCCTTGCGGCGCAGACCGGAGACGAGACGCCGATCGGCCTGTACATCGGGCTTCTCGCGGCGGCGGCAGTCATTCTGATCCTGCTGCTGATCCTGAGGGCGCGGAAGAAGAAACGCGAATAGCATATTTGTCCTCCCCCTGCAATAGGTATAAATAAAACCTGTTGCAAGGGGAGGATTTTTATTTTGGATCGACCAGTCGGAAATAAGGAAATCAAGATCATCCGGTACCTGATGCTTGCAATGCTCCTGGTGCTGGTTTTTCTTGTCTCCGCGTATGCGGGGCGGATGAAGAGAGAACAGAACAGCCGGACAAGGGCGGATGGGACCAAAGGCATGGGGACAGAGGAAAGCGGAAACACGGCAGGAGGCACAGATGCGCCGGAGGCCGAGGGCGCGGCGCAAGATGGAGATGGGACGGATGCCGACGGAGCGGGGAAGGACGAAGAGAACGGAAGTCCGGAACCGGGGACAAAGGGGACGATCGTTCTGGACGCAGGGCATGGCGGCGTCGATCCGGGCGTGTCCGGGGCAAGCGGAGTCGCGGAGCGCGAATTGAATCTCGCCATCGCGAAAAAGCTGGAGGCGCTGCTGACGGAGAAGGGCTACCGCGTCGTGCAGACGAGGCCGACGGAGGCGGGGCTCTACGACGAGGATCAGACGCACAAAAAGGCGCAGGATATGCAACGGCGCTGCGCGATCATCGAGAAGGAGCAGCCGCTTTTGACGGTGAGCATCCATCAGAACAGCTACCCGGACCGTTCGGTGTCCGGACCGCAGGTGTTTTACTATGCGAAGTCGCAGGAGGGCGAGCGGCTGGCGTCCTGTATCCAGAATTGCATGAACGAGCAGCTTGCGGTGGAGAAGCCAAAGCCGCACAAGGGGAACGAGTCCTACTATATCCTGAAGCGCTCGGCGGGTACGGCGGTCATCGTGGAATGCGGCTTCCTGACGAACCCGGAGGAGGAGGCAAAGCTGCAGGACGAGGCATACCAGGACAAGGCGGCTGCCGCGATCCGCGACGGGATCCTGAACTATCTTGACGCGTGCTGATCGGACGGAATGCAAACATGCAATTTGCAAATTGGTACTTTGCACCAGTACCGCGCATGACAAATGGATAAAACTGTAAATTTCCACGGAAATTCATAAATCTTCACAGACGATTTCCTTGACCTTTTCCGGTCTATCGTGTATTGTAAAAGTGAGGAAGTCCGTCACGGAGGACTTTCGGAGCTGAGTCATGATTTGACACAGATCGTGGCTTCACAAAACAGAGGAGGTGGTGGTGCAGGCAGATCAATCACAGGCGTCGGAGGCAAGATAGGAAACGAGCGACATAATTCAACAGATTCACTGACAGTAATATCAAAAAAGAAAAATGTAACAAAGGCAAACCTGTCGAAAGGCAGGGACGCAAAGCCAAGGGTCTAAGGCCGTGTATGCGGCTATGACAGCCGGTTGCCATATTTCTGGACATCAATTAGGTAAGAAATATGGACCCAAAACAAAACAACTGCATTTCAGTTGAAGAGGAGGGGTTCAGTATGAAGATGAAAAAATGGTTAAAATGTTTGCTGATGACGATGACGCTTATGATGGTTGTCAATGTAGGAACGGTGAGCACGACGATCCCGGCAGCTGCGAAAGCGGCGGCTGAGAGCGTGAAAGTTGGAAAGAAGTTCTGGAGCGGCAAGTTCCAGTACAAAGTCACTTCCGTGAACGGGACGGAAGGCACCGCTGCGCTGATCGGCACAAAGTCAAAGAATTTGACTTCCGTGAGTGTGCCTGAGAAAGTAAAAGCGGGCAAATGCACCCTGACGGTGAGCGCGATCGGCGACGGCGCGTTCAAGAATTGCAAGAAGCTGAAAAAGGTAGCCACGAACAAGTCGATCAGCAAGATCGGCAAGAATGCGTTCTCGGGCTGCACGAAGCTGAAGGCAGTGAGCATCAAGAGCGCGGAGCTCAAGAGCATCGGAAAGGGCGCGATCCCGAAACAGGCAGTAGTCACGACAACGGCAAGCCCGGCGACGGTGACAAGCACGGCGGCAGCGGCAGCCCCGGTAACGGCGGCAGCTTCGACGCTGACAGTGCAGAACCCGGCACCGGTATCGAACCCGGTACCGGCATCGAACCCGACACCGGCATCAAAGCCGGCGACGGCATCGAACCCGGCGACGGCATCGAGCCCAACACCGGTATCAAACCCGGCACCGGCATCGAACCTGACGGCGGCAGCGCCAAGCCCGTCGGCAGAGGAGAAAGCTCCTGCGGCAGCGAGCGCGGCGACAATGGTGAGAACGCCGGCATCCGTTGAACAGACGGAGAAGAAGGCCCCGACCTGCGGCAAAAAGCATCTTGGCCTGGTGGTCGTGGAGTCGGTTGCGCCGACCTGCACGACGATGGGATGGAGTTCGTATGAGTATTGTACGGTCTGCGGTTATTCGACGCAGCGCATTCCGCTCTCGAAGGCTCCGCACGATATGGTGCTTCAGCCGGGGCAGACGGCGACCTGTACGAGACAGGGCTGGAACGCCTACTACGCATGCCGGAACTGCGGTTACCATGAACCGATCCATTACGTGTCCGCGAAAGGGCACAGCTATGGCGAGTGGATGGAGACAGTAGCTCCGACCTGTACGACGGCGGGGTCCAAGCAGAGACTATGCACAAGCTGCGGAACGCGGCAGACGGGCACGGTTCCGGCCAAAGGACACAGCTTTGGCGCGTGGAAAGAAACGATAGCCCCCGAAGCGGCTCAGCCGAGTAAGAATATATGCAATGTGCTCTATTATCAGGAGCGCAGCTGCGAGAGCTGCGGGGCGACCGAAAAGGGCAATGTTTCCGTCAAGCATAAGGCGGAATATTTGGTGAAGCAGCCGGATGTACTGGCTACCTGTACCCAGGCTGGCAAGACAAATGTAAAACGCTGCAGCATATGTGGTCAGGAGTTCTTCAGCTACGTGAAGCCGCTCGGACACAATTTCTGCACAGAGCCGACTGTGGAACCGGCGACCTGCGGGAAAGACGGCCTCAGCTATCGGCAGTGCGTACACGAGGGCTGCACCGAGAGGACGGATGTGCACACGATCCCGGCTTCAGGCGCCCATAAGTGGGAGACCTGCAAAGAAGAGGCGACGTGCACAGAGCCCGGATTCGACGGACAGATATGTGAGATCTGCGGCAAGAAGGAAGGCACAGTTATACCGAAGACCGCTCACAAGTATGAGACGACGACGGTTCTGCCGACCTGTACGACAGACGGCAGTGAGAAAATGGAATGCAGCGTTTGCCATGCTGTGGTGACGAAGGTGATCCCGAGGAAGGTGGACGGCCACAAGTGGGTGGAGCACGCGGCGGAAACTGCGACATGCTCGAAGGAAGGACATTCCGCGTATACGCAGTGCGCGCTTTGCGGTGCGTATCAGGGCGCTGAGCCGGTGAGAATCCCGGCGACCAGAACCCATACGTGGGGTCCGGCGTACAGCGTGTGCAGCACGATGGGTCTCAGCGAGGCGCAGGAAGCGGAGTGGACAGACGTATTCCGGGAATGCTCAGAGTGCGGCAGAAAGACGATCGTCGCGCCTAAGGCAAAGAA
Organism: uncultured Lachnospiraceae bacterium; assembly: GCA_947626285.1. GTDB lineage: Bacteria > Bacillota > Clostridia > Lachnospirales > Lachnospiraceae > Choladousia. The sequence continues at coordinate 43,835 of CANQRR010000007.1, read as the reverse complement.
CTGGAATACAGGGACCGGAACTGATCTTGATGGTGCTTTTAACAAGGCAACAGGGAATTCAGAAGATTTGTCGAGTTTTATAGAGTTCAACCTCTTCATTGCGCCGAAGGGCTCTGCGTGGACCTCCTGCTACGGAAACGAAGCGATTAGAGGCGCGCGCGGATTCTCGGAGATCTGGATCAACGGCGAGGACTATGAGTGCTACTTCATGGCCCGCAGGTGTACAAATGCGTCGTTTGCGCAGTGTGCGCCGATGGTAAATGGAAACAACAATTCCTGGGAACTGGTGACCGCGGTAAATGCAGGCGAGATTATTGGTAAAACAAATGCAGATGGAACTGCTCCGTTCTATAAGTCGGACGGCTGCATTTACATCACAGAGTAAATTTTTATGTTCCTACGCTATGCACACAACTTTTCTCAGAGGAGCTGCCGCATGAAAATGCGGCGGTTCTTTTAAGCGGCTTTGCGCATAAAACAAGTCCCTGATACAGCAAAAAATGCGATTTTGTACTTTGCATAGCGCTCTTGCTTCCGATGGGTGAAAAACTATGGATTTTCACGGAAATTCATAAATCTTCACAGCCCGTTTTCTTGACATTTCCAGCGCAATCGTGTATGGTAAAATAAAGAACAAAGGAGTGTTGAAGCGAGCAATTTCAAAAAGCTATGCATAAAAGGAGGTTGATGGCATGAAGTTTTCAGGCAGATTGAAATTGGTGCTGCTCATGGCAGCGATGACAGTGTTGATGGCGGCGCTGCCCGTACAGGCGGAGGGAAGCATTAAACTCCAGGTAGATGGGATCGGCAAGGATGGCAAGGTGCCGGCCGGCCAGCCGCTGACGTTCCGGGCGAGCGGCGGAGAGAAGAACAAATCGACGTACATGCTGATCATCACTGTGGACGGGAATGAGGCGCGTTATCCGATGAACGACAACGGCTATCTGAGTCTGTCGACAGGCAGTATGGACAGCAACTGGTCGACGCTTCCGGTCGGACTGCATTATGAGGTGCAGGCGCTGAACTACAGATACCTGAGCCAGGGTGATCCTTATATGTATTCCGAGACGTACACGTTCGACGTGGTCTACCCGGAGCCGGATTATTACAAGCTTGAGGTGTACGAGTCGAAGCAGTTTGACATCGATTACTGGGCAGGGCAGTATGTGCTGAGCGAGCCGCCGATCCTGTACAAAAAGACCGGGGCAACGCTTGACAGAACGACCGGCATGACGTCGGACAACTGGGTAGAATACCTGTCGCCGCAGGAGCTGGGCGCGGTGTTCCGCTATGAGATCACGGACGCGAGCGGGAAGGTCGTCTCCCGGGATGGACTGGTGAAAGGCGTCGGCACATACCATGTGAAGGCGTATGAGCTGTTCCGTGATCCGATGACCGGGAAGACCGTTAAAGTGGCGGCGGAGCCTGTGGGGACAAAAATCGTCGATGCAAGTGAGATCAAGCCGAGTGTAGATCCTGATGTATTGGGCGGCGCTGACGGCAAAAGTGGTCTTTATGACGATATAGGCGATCTCAGCGGCAGCATCGGGGGAATTCTGGACGGCCATATGGGCGAGGATCTGGGCAGCGGAAGCAGCTTTGGAGATCTGTTTAGCGGACTTGTCGACGATATCGTGAATGGTCCCAGGGAGCCGGAATCTGAATCGGCATCAGCGCCCGCGCCTGCGGCGGCATCTACGCCCGTATCAGCGTCAGCGCCCGCGCCCGCAGCGGAAGAACCGGCGGAGCCGGCAAAAGTGGTCACCCTGGCAGGACAGAGCAGCACAAATGCGGTCGTGAAGTTCCAGGCGGTGGAGGAAGCCGACGGTTATCAGATCGTCTACGGGACCACGAAGAGCCTGAAGAAAAACGTGAAGAAGGTTTCCACGAAAAAGACGCGCGCGACGCTGAAGAAGCTTTCAAAGAAAAAGACCTACTACGTAAAGGTGCGCGCCTATGTCATAGACGAAAACGGCAAGAAAGTGTACGGAGAGTATTCCGCCACGAAAAAAATCAAAAGATAAATGCTGTTATCTGTTGACATAAAGCTGTAGCTATGGTATAATTCACATACCTAAGTAATTGTAATCATTGTAAAAGGCAAACCTGTCGAAAGGCAGGGACGCAAAGCCAAGGGTCTAAGGCTTACGAATCCATAAGCTATGACAGCCGGTTGCCAATGTGATACACGAGGATTTTGGGCCGTTATCACAGGTGTGTGTATGACGGCCTTTTTTACACTCCAGTGTTTTCTGCTTTTGCAGTGATTGCACGATCAATGTAGGTTTGGAAAACTGAAAGGAGGAATTTGTAATGAAAAAATCCAGAGTCTTATGTATGCTTATCATTGCAATGCTGACATTCAGCATGACAGCGGAGGTGACAGTGCTTCCGGTGGCGGCGAAGACCAGCACAAGTACGAAGAAATCGAAGAAGAAGTCCAAAAAGAAATCGACGAAGAAAAAGTCAACAAAGAAATCATCAAAGAAGTCAACAAAGAAATCATCAAAGAAAAAGAGTTCCAGTTCGACAACGACTCCTGCGGCGTCTGCACCCGCGGCGTCTGCTCCGGTCGCGGCAGCGCCGAGCGCTCCGGTAGTGTCTGCACCAGCAGCGTCTGCACCGGCGGCATCGACCCCAGCAGCGTCTGCACCGGCAGCGCCCGCACCGGCAGCGTCTGCGACGCCTCAGACCGAGGCACCGGCCGCAAAGGCTCCGGCGGTATCTACACCGGCAGCATCTGCACCGGCGGCATCGACTCCATCAGCGAAGACGCCGGCGGCATCGACCCCGGCAGCAAAGACGCCAGCGGCATCTGCACCGGCAGCGAAGACTCCGGCGGCGTCGGCTCCGGCAGCGAAAGCTCCGGCGGCATCTGCACCGGCAGCGAAAGCTCCGGCGGCGTCTGCACCGGCAGCGTCGACACCGTCGACAACAGCTCCGGCGGCTCCGGCGACGTCTCAGACCGAAGCAGCGGCTCCGAAGAAGGCGGCCGAGACAGAGCATGTCTGCGAGTTCACGAATTGGGTCGTGACGAAAGAGCCGTACTGCGGTTACATGGGTTACGACATGACCTGGCGCGACACGGGCGAGGAAGTCGGCACCTGCGCCGTCTGCGGCAAGAAGAAGACCAGGGGTCTCAGGGTAGAAAACCACGACTTTGAGCTGGTGTCTGAGACTACCGCTACCTGTGAGAAGGGTGGAACAAAGACCTACAAGTGTAAGGATTGTGGCTACAAGAAGACTGAGACGGTCATGGAAGCCCTTGGACACGACATGAAACATTATGACGATCCTGCCACCTGTACGGAAGACGGACATTCCTATGACAAGTGCAGCCGCTGCGGACTGGTGACGAACGACGTCAAGACAGCGGATAAGCTCGGACACAACTTCAATGTGGGCGACACAACGCAGTATATTGTAAGGCAGGCCTCCTGCACGCAGGCCGGCTTAATCGAGATTCCGTGCCAGAATGGCTGCGGGACGAAGACGACGAAGTACATTCCGGCGACGGGCCACCAGATGAGTGAGGAAACTGTTGCGGCGACCTGTACCGCGAATCAGAAAATTGTGTCGACCTGCTCCGTCTGCGGCTATCAGGAGACGAAAGAGATTCCAAATACGAAGCTGGGGCATCAGATGGAAGCGGGGATCGGCGAAGCGTCGACCATGACAAGGAACGGATATACGGTAAATGTGTGTACGCGCTGCAGTTATGAGCAGAGAGAGACGCTTCCGCTGGCGACACATGAGCATACCTGGAAGTCTGTCAAAGAAATAGATCCTGCGGAAGCGGAGGGCGTGCTCGCGTCCATGAGTAACGGCATGATCCAGACCCAGAAGTGCACCACATGCAATGAGATGCGGTACGCTTACAACATCAATGGAGAATGGGTACCTTGGGAAAAGGTTCCGTGCAACGGAGCAGGTCATACATGGAACGGCGGCGAGAGGTGCACTGTCTGTGGAATGACGAAGCCAGGAAGTGAAGGCAGCGCGAATGCGTCGCACCGTATCGTGTGGAGCGTTACGATCAGGACCCAGGTAAACGGCGTGTGCGCGATCCAGCCCACGACGATCTCGGCGGACAATTGCATTAAGTATACGGCTCCGGAGGTCGAAGGATATGAATTTGCAGGTTGGACGTGGTCCGGGTCTGGCCTCGAGATTCCGGCTGAGCTTTTCTCAGATGCGGAGGGAGCCAGGAGGTCGCTGAACATTACGTGCGATTACATGGATATGGTCTTTACCGCGAATTATAGTAAGATCGGCGACGCGGCGGCCGCGCTTTCGAGCATATCCGTTGATCCGGAAGCGCTTCCTTCCGTGATACACGGCGAGATGTCACTTGACCTGAATGTGGATGCAGAGCCGACCGAGAATGCTGCGGCGGAGTCCGCGGGTGAGAATCCGGCGGCTCAGGAAGCGGAAGGACAGGAAGAGATTATTGTCCACGAAGAGGAGGAATAACATTCCGAACGGCTGAAAAAAGCGATTTGCTCAGTATCAGGATAAGGATGAGCAGGAAGAGGACTGTTGCGGCAGTCCTCTTTTTTGGTTCTTTGTCAAGGGTTGGGATGGGACTTTTTGCGGCAGGAATTTATGCAAGATTTCGGAAATTTATGCGGGATTCCGGAAATTTTCCTGTTTGAAATGGAGAGCGGGTATGATAAGATAAAAGACATAGAAAACCACGTATTTATGCGATAGATTATTTTGGAAGACTCTGGAACAGGAGGACAGATATGCGGGTAGGGATGGGATATGATGTGCACCGCCTCACGGAAGGGCGGAAGCTGATATTGGGCGGCGTCGAGATTCCGTACGAAAAGGGGCTGCTCGGACATTCGGACGCGGACGTGCTGATCCACGCGGTCATGGACGCGCTGTTGGGCGCGGCGGCGCTTGGGGATATCGGGAAACATTTCCCCGACACGGACGAGCAGTACCGGGGCATCTGCAGCGTGGTTCTGTTGAAGCATGTCGCGGCTCTTCTGGAGGAGAAGTGTTTCGTGATCGAGAACGTCGACGCGACCGTCATCGCGCAGCGCCCGAAGCTGCTGCCCTACATGGAACAGATGCGTGCGAACATCGCGGACGCGCTTGGCCTGGAGACAGACCGCGTCAACATCAAAGCGACCACGGAGGAAGGGCTTGGCTTCACGGGGAGCGGCGAGGGGATCTCGGCGCAGGCCGTCTGTCTGCTCCAGCCGCTCGCGGATTTGGTCGCGGACGACCGCATGCGCCCGGCGGGCTGCGCTGGCTGCGGCGGCTGCGGGAAAAATTGAGCAGTATCGTTCTGGAAATTTTATAAATTTCTCATTTGAATTTTAAACAAAAAGGTGTTATCATAAACAAAAAGAGATAAATTAAGGAGGCGAAAGACGGACATGGTAGTGGGACAGGTAATGAATCCAGATCAAAAAACGCCACAGGAAACGATTTATACGGAGGATAAGGCAGAAGCATTTTTGCTTAGAGAGTTGGATAAAGCCATCGATGATATGGAAAATGGAAGAGTGCAGGAAATAGAGGAAGCATGGAAGGAGATAGATGCTATATAAGAGGTAAGAATGACAGGGAAAAAGTATAAAGTAGTGATTGCCGAGAGCGGTAAATCCGATGTGAAGGAAAAGAAGAAATACATATGGATTGGAAGCCGATCATAAGACAATGGCTTCGCCAGACATAAACTTCATATGGTTCTTTGCAAAACTCCCTGCGGGAAGAATTTGCTTTTACACTAACCAGCTGTGAAAGCCAGATTTTCCCGCCGGGAGTTTTTTACAGTTTTGGGATATTGCGAAATAAGGGACATATTTAGCTATAATAACTTGACAGAAACCGCAAAATTATATAATATGTAAATGTTCTGACACTTCACTTTAAGACGGCAAAGTGTTACCATTGCAAATCGCGTGGCGCAAAGAGCGGAACGAAAGAAAATAGCGCGGCCGGCCGGAGGCGTCGGCTGATGGTGTGATTTACTGGAGCAAACGGGCTGACGGTTCATACTGTTGGCCTTTTTATAACATGAACAGCGAAAAGGAGTGCCTGCGATATGTTTAAGTACATTTTGAAGCGTCTGGGGATAGCGGTGGTGACCATCTGGCTGATCGCGACGCTGACGTTTTTCCTGATGAATATGGTGCCGGGCGGCCCGTTCCTGTCGGAGAAGGCAGTCAGTCCGGCGGCGATGGCGGCGCTGGAGGCCAAGTACGGCCTGGACAAGCCTCTGCTGGAACAGTACGTCACTTACATAGGGGACGCGCTCCACGGGGATTTTGGCGACAGCCTGAAGCAGCGCGGCCGCACCGTGACGTCGATCATCGCGACAAAGTTTCCGGTGTCCGCGCGCATCGGCGGGCTGGCGGTCCTCGCGGCTTTCTGCATAGGGGTTCCGCTGGGTTGTATCTCCGCGATGAACCGCGGGAAGCTGGGGGACAGCATCATCATCGTGATCGCGACCTGCGGAATCGCGGTCCCGAGCTTCGTGATCTGTACCGTCCTGATGTACACCTTTGGCGTGCGGCTTGGGTGGCTGCCGACGCTGGGACTGGGCAGCTGGAAACATTACATCATGCCGGTGACGGCGCTTGCCTTCTATCCGACCGCATACATCACCCGTCTAATGCGCTCCTCCATGCTGGACGTGCTTGGACAGGACTACATGCGCACGGCGAGGGCGAAGGGCGTGAGCCAGTTCGTGAGCCTGTTTAAGCACGCGCTGCGCAACGCGATCCTGCCGGTCGTTACATACCTGGGCCCGCTGCTTGCGTATACCGTGACCGGGAGCTTTATCGTTGAGAAGATCTTTACGATCCCGGGGCTGGGCGGAGAGTTCATCGGCTCCATCACGAACCGTGACTACACGGTCATCATGGGGACGACGATCTTCCTTGCCACACTGATGATATTGATGAACGTGGTCGTGGACATTGTCTACAAACTGGTCGACCCGCGCATCAAGCTGAAATAAGGAGGGGGAGAAGCAATGAAAGAGAATCCAAATCCGCTGAGTTTTCAGGCGAGGATCAACCCGGACGATTTCCTCCCCGCATCCAATGAGGAAAAGCAGAGTCTTGTAGTCATGCGCGAGAGCGTGAGCTTCTGGAAGGACGGCGTGCGCCGCTTCCGGAAGAACAAGGTGGCGATGGTCAGTCTGGCGGTCGTGATCCTGATCATGATCTTTTCGTTCGTCGTGCCGTTCTTCTACCCGTACACCTATGAGCAGCAGATCCGCGGCAGCGAGCACCTTGCGCCGATGCAGTATTCGGAGCAGGAGCAGGAGCTGCGCGCTTCGGGCGAGCACGTGTTCCCGCACATCCTGGGGACAGACAAGCTGGGGCGCGACTACGCGATCCGCGTGATGATGGGAAGCCGCATCTCCCTGATCGTCGGGCTGGTGGCGGCGGTCATCATCCTTGTGATCGGTTCCGCGTTCGGCTCGATCGCCGCGTTCTTCGGCGGCTGGGTGGACATCCTGATGATGCGCGTGGTCGACATCATCTATACGATACCGGATATCCTGCTGATCGTGCTTCTGTCCTTCGCGCTGAAGGCGCCGCTTGAGACCCTTGGCATGATGCCGGGCTTCGGGTGGATCCAGGTCCTCGGGCGCAACCTGATCAGTATCTTCATCGTGTTCGCGCTGCTGTACTGGGGCGGCATGGCTCGTATGGTGCGCAGCCAGATCCTGACTTTGAAGGAGAGCGAGTACGTGACGGCGGCGAGGGCTCTGGGAGCCGGGACCGCGAGGATCATCAAGAAACATCTGCTGACGAACTGTATCGGGACGCTGATCGTCACGACGACGCTGCAGATCCCGTCCTCCATCTTCACCGAGAGCTTCCTGAGTTTCCTCGGCCTGGGCGTGGCGGTGCCGATGCCGTCGCTGGGGAGTCTGGCGAGCGACGCGATCAACGGCATCAATACCTACCCGCACCTGCTGTTCATCCCGGCGGCTCTGATCAGCCTGATCATCCTTAGCTTCAACCTGCTGGGCGACGGTCTGCGCGACGCGTTTGACCCGAAGATGAAAAACTAAAGGAGGGGACAGACAATGAGCGAATATCTGGTAAACATAGAACACGAACGTCTCTCCTTTTTCACGCCGGCCGGCGAGGTCAAGGCGCTCAACGACGTGTCCTTCCACATCGCCGAGGGCGAAGTGCTCGGGATCGTGGGCGAGAGCGGTTCCGGCAAATCCGTGACGGCGTACAGCCTGATGGGATTGACAGCGCATCCGGGAAAGCTTCTGGGCGGCACACTCGATTTCAACGGGCGCCGCGTCAATGATATGACGGAAAAGGAATTCCAGAAGATGCGCGGCAACGAGGTGTCGATCATTTTCCAGGATCCGATGACGAGCCTGAACCCGGTCTACACGATCGGGAACCAGATCCGCGAGGCGCTGAAGCTGCACACGGACAAGAACAAGGCGGAGCGCCAGGCGAGGGCCATCGAGCTTCTGGAGCTTGTCGGGATCAACGAGCCGGAGAAGCGCCTGAAGCAGTACCCGCACGAGCTCTCGGGCGGCATGCGGCAGCGCGTGATGATCGCGATCGCGCTGGCTTGCGAGCCGAAGCTGCTGATCGCGGACGAGCCGACGACGGCGCTGGATGTGACGATCCAGGCGCAGATCCTTGAGCTGATGATGGAGCTGAAGGATAAGCTTGGCATGGCGATCATGATGATCACCCACGACCTCGGCGTCGTGGCGAGCATGTGCGACCACATCGCGGTCATGTACGCCGGAAACATCGTGGAGTACGGCACGACCGACGATATCTTCTACAATCCGAAACACGAGTACACCAAGGGCCTGCTGCGTAGCATCCCGCGCATGGACAGCAGGGAGCACGAGCGCCTGATTCCGATCGAGGGGACGCCGGTGGATCTGCTGAACCCGCCGAAGGGCTGCCCGTTCGCGTCGCGCTGCGACAGCTGCATGCAGATCTGTCTGCGCGAGAAAGCGCCCGTGACGTACTTCGGAGACATACATTATACCTCCTGCTGGATGAACCAGAAAGCGGAGCTGGAAGGGGGAGAAGAGAGATGAGCGAACGGCTGATCAGGGTCGAGCACCTCTACCAGTATTTTCCTGCGGGAGGCTTCGGCAAGAATAAAAAATACGTCCAGGCGGTGGACGACGTGTCGTTCTTTATCAACAAGGGCGAGACGCTGGGTCTGGTCGGTGAGTCCGGCTGCGGCAAGACGACGACCGGGCGCACGCTGCTGCGCCTCTACGAGCCGACGAAGGGCCGCATCATCTACGACGGCAAGGTTCTCTTCGACAGCGGCGACGTCCCGGTGATGGACGAGGACGGAAAGGACGTTCTGGAGAACGGACAGACGAAAATCGGCGCGAAGACGTCGGTCGACATGAGGCCGTACCGCCGCGAGATGCAGATCGTGTTCCAGGACCCGTACGCGAGCTTGGACCCGCGCATGACGGTCGGCGACATTGTCGGCGAGGCGATCGACATCCACAAGCTTGCCTCATCGAAGGCGGAGCGCTACGACAAGATACAGAGCTTGCTCCAGCGCGTGGGGCTGAACTCCGAGCACGCGAACCGCTATCCGCACGAGTTCTCCGGCGGACAGAGACAGCGCGTCGGCATCGCGCGCGCGCTGGCGGTAGATCCGAAGTTCATCGTCTGCGACGAACCGATCTCCGCGCTGGACGTTTCGATCCAGGCGCAGGTAGTCAATATGTTCGAGGACCTGCAGGCGCAGATGGGTCTGACCTACTTATTCATCGCGCACGATCTGTCGGTCGTGAAGCACATTTCCAACCGCATCGGCGTGATGTATCTGGGGAAGCTGGTCGAGCTGGCGGACAGCTATGAGCTGATCTTCCACCCGGTGCACCCGTATACGAAGAGCCTGATCTCAGCGATTCCGATCGCGGATCCGAAGACGGCGCGCGCGAACAAGCGCATCGCGCTGGAGGGAGACGTGCCGAGCCCGCTGAACCCGCCGTCCGGCTGCCGATTCCGCACCCGCTGCCCGTACGCGACGGAGCAGTGCGCGGCGGAGGTTCCGAAGTGGAGAGAGGTCAGCGCGGGTCACTACGCGGCGTGCCACCATCTGGAGGAGGCGTAGCCTTCTGCCAGCCGGTTCCGCACCTGCTGATCGTATGCGATGGAGCAGTGCGCGGCGGAGGTTCCGAAGCAGCGCGAGGCCAGCAAGGGGACATTACGCGGCGTGCCATTGCATCGAAGAGAGCAGTCGGGCGAATAATTGATCGACCGCATTGCAGGAAGGTCGAGGTTTACCGTATGTAGCAGTGAAAACTGTTTACATAAAAAACAATATAAGGAGGAACAAAATGAAAAAGAGAGTAATCAGCATGCTGCTCGCAGCAGTGATGACCGTTTCCATGGTGAGCGGCATGGCTATGACTGCGGCAGCGGAAGAGACCGAGGGTAAGCAGCTCTCCGTCCAGATCGGTCCGGATCCGGAGACGATCGACCCGGCGCTGAACAGCGCGGTGGACGGCGGCAACATGCTTCTGCACGCGTTTGAGTGCCTGCTGACGATCGACCAGGACGGTCAGATCGCACCGGGCCAGGCTGAGACCTGGGAGCAGTCGGAGGACGGCCTGACCTGGACCTTCCATCTTCGTGATGGACTGAAGTGGTCCGACGGCAGCGACCTCACGGCGAACGATTTCGTCTACAGCTGGAAGCGTGTCTGCGACCCGATGGTGGCAGCTCCGTACGCGGAGACCGTGCTTGGCATGGTCGAGGGCTTTGACAAAGCGATCGAGGGCGACCTGGACGCGCTTCAGGTGAGCGCACCGGACGACCTGACCCTTGAGGTAAAGCTTTCCGCTCCGTGCACCTACTTCGAGAGCCTTGCGGCGTTCGCTACCCTGAGCCCGGTTCAGCAGGCGACAGTTGAGGCGAACGGCGACGCGTGGGCGATCGCTCCGGAGACCTACATCTCCAACGGTCCGTTCTACGTGACAGAATGGGTACCGGGTTCCCACATCATCATGAGCAAGAACCCGTACTACTGGAACGCGGACGCGATCAAGCTTGGCAGCATCAAGTTCAACCTGATCGAGGATGCAAACGCGGCTTACACCGCATACCAGAACGGCGAAGTCCTGATGATCAAGGACGTTCCGACCGAGGAGATCCCGAGCCTTGAGGGCAACGACGAGTTCTATGTAGACCCGATCATCGGCACCTACTACATCTCCTACAACACGCAGATCGAGCCGTTCAACGATCCGCTCGTACGTAAGGCTCTGAACCTTGCAATCGACAGAGAGTATGTCGCGAACACGATCATGCAGGGCACCTATTCACCGGCTACCAACTTCATGGGCCCGGGCTGGGTGGATACCGATGGAAGCAGCTTCATGGACAACGCGAACGGCGGCGAGCCGTATATGTCCGCGACCGCTGACATCGAGGGCGCCAAGGCTGCTCTTGAGGAGGCTGGCTATCCGAACGGCGAAGGCCTTCCGGTGCTTCACTACAGCACGAACGACGCAGGTTACCACAAGCCGGTTGCAGAGTATCTGCAGAGCGCGTGGGCTGAGATCGGCGTCACGCTCGAGATTGAGATCGTTGAATGGTCCAGCTTCACGCCGATGCGCCGTAACGGTGAGTACGAGATCGCGCGTAACGGTTGGGTAGGCGACTACGCTGACCCGTCCAACATGCTGGATCTGCTCTACTCTTCCAACGGTAACAACGACGGTAAGTACGACAGCGCGGACTACGACGCTGCCATGGACATCGCGAGATCCACGATCGATCCGGAAGAGCGTTCCGCAGCGCTTCACGAGGCTGAGGACATCATGATGAACGATTACGCCTGCATCCCGCTTGCATACTACAACGACTTCTGGCTGCAGAGCCCGAAGATCGAGGGCGCATGGCACTCCGCGTACGGCTACTGGCACTTCATGTACGCCGACATCGCTGAGTAAGCAAAACTGATTTAGAGATCTGAACGATCACAGAAAAAACCGCTATCCGGCTCTGTTCCCCGCTGTGGGGACAGACCGGGGCGGTCTTTTTATGCACTGGGAAAGACCTTATTACGCTAAAGTGTAAAAGTACGAGCCTTATTTCCTATATTTTAAGACGGATTATAAACAAATAGTTGCTTTGTGGAGAATTCTATGATATTGTGGAAAAAGACATTGAAAAGGAAGGCAAACAATGTTATAATAGTGCAACTGGGAAATAGTTGCATAGAACAAAGCGAAAAATTTTACTATGAGAGAGTTGGAATTGCTTATGGGAAAATGTGGCTGTCAAAAATTTTCCGGTGGGAGAGGTTCCGGAATCGGTTTTGTACACAGTGGGACAAAAAGGATTTTGCAATTTGACCAGCCACATCCGGGGAACGAATTGTATCGGTATCAGATTGAAAAGACGAAACAGTTTTTACGGAGTATCGGCGAATTGAATTAAGTGAATAAGGGGTGGCGGCATGAATTCAATGTTGGAGTATAAAGGTTATCATGCTACAGTAGAATATGATGCGGAGGAAAACATATTTGTCGGGGAAGTGTTTGGCATTGCAGATTCTCTGAATTTTCATGGGGCGTCGGTTGCGGAATTGAAAGAAATGTTTCGGCAGAGTATTGATAATTATTTAGAATTGTGTGAGAAGATTGGGAAAAATCCGGATAAAGAATTCAAAGGGACCTTTAATGTCAGGATTCCTCCGGAAATGCACCGAAAAGCCGCGCTGGCGGCCGCGAAACAGAAGATGACGCTGAATCAGTATGTAGTGAAGGCGATTCGCCAATCCTTTGAGGAATAGAATACAAAGGGGGAACGAAAAATGAGCGAAAAGATTGGGGCGCGCCTGAGCGCGCTGCGGGCTTTGATGGAGAAGAAGGAGATCGACGCGTATCTGATCCCGACCGATGATTTTCACGCGTCGGAGTACGTAGGCGACTTTTTCAAGTGCAGGGAGTACATAACCGGTTTTACCGGCTCGGCGGGAACCGCGGTCGTGCTGCGGGATATGGCGGGGCTGTGGACGGACGGACGCTATTTTATCCAGGCGGAGCAGCAGCTCTCCGGCAGCGGCGTGACGCTGTTCAAGATGGGCGAGCCGGACGTGCCGACCGTACAGGAATTCTTGGAGAAAAACCTGACGGGCGGGCAGTGCCTTGGCTTCGACGGGCGTACAGTCAGCGCGAAGGAGGCAGCGGAGTTTGGCAGGGAGCTTGGAGCGAAAGGCGTCAGGATCGACGACGCGGAGGATCTGGTCGGGGAGATCTGGGTAGACCGCCCGGCGCTTCCCTGCGAACCGGTGATCGAGCTTGGCGTGGAGTGGAGCGGGCGGACGCGCGCGGAGAAATGCGCGCAGGTTCGCAAAGCGATGCAGGAGAAGGGCGCGGAGGTGTTCCTGCTGACTTCGCTCGACGACATCGCGTGGCTGCTCAACATCCGAGGCGCGGACATCCACTGCAATCCGGTCGTGCTCTCGTATCTGGCGATGACGCAGCAGGAGATTCTGCTCTTTGCGAACGAGAAGGCGTTTTCGGAGGAAGTGCGGCGCGCGTTGGAGGCGGACGGTGTGTCGTTGAGACCGTACGATGAGGTGTATGCGTATGCGGCGTCCATTGGTAGAATGACTGATAGTGAAGCGTATGCAGAAGCGACAGGACAGGCACCCCCAGATACGTCGTGTATCGTAGAGAAGATCGGAACGGCGGGCGAAGGCAGCGCAGAGAACGCGAGATCTGCAAAGCCGGGCAGGAAGGTGCTCCTGTGCAGGGCTAAGGTCAACAGCCGCCTGGTCAGCAGCATTCCGGAGGGCGTGGAGATCCTGGATGAGGAAAATCCTACCCTGCTTCCGAAGGCCATTAAGAATCCGACCGAGGTCGCGAACGAGCGCGCCGCGCACGTGAAAGACGGCGTGGCGCTGACGAAGTTCATTTACTGGCTGAAGATGAATGTCGGGAAGCTTCCGATGACGGAGCTGAGCGCGGAAGAGCAGCTGTACAAGCTGCGCGCGTCGCAGGAACATTTCAGGGGCAACAGCTTCGATCCGATCCTCTCCTACGGGCCGCACGCCGCGATCGTCCACTATTCAGCGACGCCGGAGACCGACGTACCGATCGAGCCGAAGGGACTTCTGCTCGCGGACACGGGCGGGCAGTACCTGGAGGGCACGACGGACGTCACGCGGACGATCGTCATGGGCCCGCTGACCGATGAGGAGAAAAAATATTTCACGGCGGTGCTGCGCGGCATGCTGAACCTGGCGGACGTGAAGTTTCTCCAAGGCTGCACCGGACGCAATTTTGACTATGTCGCGCGCGAACCGCTCTGGCGGATGGGGGACGATTTTAACCATGGGACAGGGCACGGCGTCGGCTATTTCCTGAACGTGCATGAGTCCCCGAACGGGTTCCGCTGGAAACATGTGCCGGAGCGCAATGACGACGTGGCGTTCGAGGAGGGCATGATCACCTCTGACGAGCCCGGCTATTATGCGGAGGGGAAATTTGGCATCCGCCACGAGAACCTGATCGTCTGCAAAAAGGCGGAGAAGACGGCGGCGGGGCAATTCCTGTGTTTTGAGCACCTGACGATGGCGCCGTTTGATCTGGCTGGGATCGTGCCGGAGCAGATGACGCAGCGGGAGCGGGAGTTATTGAATGCGTATCACGCGAAAGTCTATGAGACGATCGCCCCGCACCTGGAGCCGGAGGAGCGCGCGTGGCTTGCGGGGGCGACGCGAGCGATCTGAGGACATAAATTTTCTCTCTATAATGAAGACTGGCGGGGAGCTTCGGCTTCCCGCTTTTGTTACAGGTGGATCTTGTGGCAATTTGCAGAGAAAAGAATTGACAAAACGGGCGATTTTGCATAGACTTGAAATGCGGCAGTGATGGGAAAACTGCAGGACTGCGGAAAGAAAAGATTACGCCGCGAAAGATAGGGGCAGATCCTGGATGACGTTTTGCGAGAATAATAGAAGAGAAGAGGAAATCAGATGAAGGTTTATAATACGCAGAGCAAGCGCAAGGAGGAATTCGAGCCGCTCGTGCCGGGCAAGGTGAGCATGTACGTGTGCGGTCCGACGGTTTACAATTTCATTCACATCGGAAACGCGCGGCCGATGATCGTTTTCGACACGGCCAGGCGTTACATGGAGCACAAGGGCTATGAGGTCAATTACGTCTCAAATTTCACGGACGTGGACGACAAGATCATCGCGAAGGCGAACGAGGAGGGCGTGACGGCGCAGGAGATCTCCGAGCGCTACATCGCGGAATGCAAGAAGGACATGGAGGGCATGAACGTGAAGCCCGCCACGACACACCCGCTGGCGACGCAGGAGATCGACGGGATGATCGAGATGATACAGACGCTGATCGACAAGGGCTACGCCTACAACGTGGACGGCACGGTCTACTTTCGCACGAAGAAGTTCAAGGACTACGGCAAGCTGTCGCACAAGAACCTTGACGACCTGCGCTCCGGGAATCGCTCCCTGCTCGTGACGGGCGAGGACCAGAAGGAGGATCCGCTTGACTTCGTGCTGTGGAAGCCGAAGAAGGAGGGCGAGCCGTCGTGGCCGTCGCCGTGGAGCGACGGGCGTCCGGGCTGGCACATTGAGTGCTCCGTGATGGCGAAGAAATACCTTGGCGAGGAGATCGACATCCATGCGGGCGGCGAGGACCTGATCTTCCCGCACCACGAGAACGAGATCGCGCAGAGCGAGTGCTGCAACGGCAAGCCGTTCGCGAAATACTGGCTGCACAACGCGTTCCTGAACATCGACAACCGCAAGATGTCCAAGTCGCTCGGCAATTTCTTCACGGTGCGCGAGATCTCCGAGAAGTACGATCTGCAGGTGCTGCGTTTCTTCATGCTGAGCGCGCACTACCGGAGCCCGCTGAACTTCAGCGCGGAGCTGATGGAGGCTTCGGCGAACGGACTGGAGCGCATCCGCAACGCGGTGTCGAATCTGGGTTATCTGCTGGAAAGCGCGGCGGATGGCGAGATGACGGCGCAGGAGCAGAAGCAGCTTGACGAGGTTATGGCCTTTGAGACAAAGTTCGACGAGGCGATGGACGACGACTTCAACACAGCAGACGCGATCGCGGCGATCTTTGAGCTTGTCAAGTACGCGAACAGCAATGCTTCCGCGGAGAACACGAAGGCGTTCGTGCAGACGGTGCGCGACGAGATCATCAAGCTCTGCGACGTGCTCGGCGTCATCGCCGAGGAGCAGCAGGAGCTTCTGGACGAGGAGATCGAGAAGCTGATCCAGGAGCGGCAGGAGGCGCGCAAGGCGAAGAACTTCGCGCGGGCGGACGAGATCCGCAACCAGCTCCTTGAGCAGGGCATCACGCTGCTGGATACGAGAGAAGGAGTCAAATGGAAAAGAGCATAAAGTCGTTTACGGAAAGCCTGGATGAGACATTCAGGCTTTCTGACAAAGATTGGAAAATGTATTCGCCCTTGACGCTTGCGTACATCGGGGACGCGGTCTACGAGCTGATCGTCCGGACGATCTGCGTGAAACAGGCGAACTGCCAGACGCAGAAGCTGCATCAGAGGGTGACGGCGTGCGTCAGCGCGAAGGCGCAGGCGAAGATGGCCGCCGCGCTGGAGCCGCTTTTGACGGAGGAGGAAGCCGGGGTGTTCCGCCGCGGGCGCAATTCCAAGCCGTACACGAAGGCGAAGAACGCGAGCATGGAGGAGTATCTGGCCGCGACGGGTTTCGAGGCGGTCGTCGGGTATCTGTACCTGACGAGGGAGTACGAGCGGCTGAACGAGCTGGTGGCGCGGGGATTGGAGGAGATATCATGAAATATAGAGATAGTGAAGACAAGAGAATAACCGGCGGCGAGGATGCGCGCATTATAGAGGGCAGGAACGCCGTGCTCGAGGCGTTCCGCTCAGGGAAGACGATCGACCGCCTGCTGATTCAGGATGGCTGTCAGGACGGGCCGATCCAGACGATCAAGCGCGAGGCGAGGAAGCACGACACGGTGACGGATTTCGTGGCGAAGGAGCGCATGGATCAGATCTCCCAGACGGGCAGACATCAGGGCGTGATCGCCTACGCGGCGGCGTATGAATACGCTTCCGTGGAGGACATCCTCGCGGCGGCGAGAGAGAAAGGCGAGGATCCGTTCCTGATCCTGCTGGACGACATTGAAGACCCGCACAATCTGGGCGCGATCATCCGCACGGCGAACCTGGCGGGCGCGCACGGCGTCATCATCCCGAAGCGGCGGGCGGTCGGGCTGACCGCGACGGTCGCGCGGACTTCGGCGGGGGCGCTGAATTACACGCCGGTGGCTCGGGTGACGAACCTTGGCAACACGATCGAGGAGCTGAAAAAAGAAGGCATCTGGTTCGTCTGCGCGGATATGGACGCGGAGCCGATGTACCGGCAGAACCTGACCGGCCCGATCGGGCTGGTGATCGGCAGCGAGGGCGAGGGCGTCAGCCGCCTTGTGCGCGAGAAGTGCGATTTCGCGGCGGCGATCCCGATGAAGGGCGACATCGATTCCCTGAACGCGTCTGTGGCCGCGGGCGTGCTGATGTATGAGATCGTGCGTCAGCGGCTGGGAGCCGGGAAAGGCTGAAACATTGAGACGGTTGAAACCATGTCCTGTGTCAATAGAGAGAACAGAAAAAAATTAAGAGAATGAGTAGAGGGAATGAAAGGGCGGGAAACAAATGGTGAGAAGATTTGTGTTTGGGAATCCGATAGAGACAGAGGCAGTGCTTGAGAAGCCGAAGGCAGCACAAGTATACGCAGACAAGACGGATACCGCAAACGCAAATGTAAAGGGCGAAGATAAGGCGGTTGTTGAATCTGGGGTATCGATCCCGCACCTTGCGTGGGACGGCGAAGCGCTCTCCCTGCGCATGGACGAAGAGGACATCGTGTACGGACTTGGGGAGAATGTGCGCGGCATCAACAAGCGCGGCTGGATCTATGTGAGCAACTGTTCCGACATAGGAGATCACCACGAGGACACGCATTCCCTGTACGGCGCACACAATTTCCTCCTGATCGACGGGAAAGAGACGTTCGGGCTTTTTATCGATACGCCCGCGAAGGTGACGTTCGACGTCGGGTACACGAAGTACGACGAGCTGCGGATCACGGTGGAGGACAGCGCGTTCGAGCTGTATGTGATCGAGGCAGCCGCTGGGGATGTCATAGGCACTTTGGCGAATGTGATGTACTCTGGGAGGGACGCCGGATGTGAGCGGGAGGAAAAGGCCGCCGGGGATGATCGGGGCGTCCGGGTGGAATTATCAGGGCAGGAGATTTCTATTCCTGAACAGATCGTCCGCGAGTTTCGCGGTCTGATCGGCAGGAGCTACATACCGCCGAAGTGGGCGTTCGGCGTCGGGCAGAGCCGCTGGAGCTATCCGACCGCGCAGGACGTGCGCGAGGTGGCGCGGCAGTACCACGAACACCACATCCCTCTGGACATGATCTATCTGGACATCGACTACATGGAGCGCTGCAAGGACTTCACGATTGACCGGGAAGCGTTTCCGGACTTTGAAGAGCTGGTCGAGGAGCTGAAAAAGCAGGGCGTCCGCCTGATCCCGATCATCGACGCCGGAGTGAAGATTGAAAAGGGTTACGACGTCTACGAGGAGGGCATAGAGCGCGGATATTTCTGCAAGGACGCAGACGGGAAAGAATTCGTCGTCGGAGTCTGGCCCGGCAGATGCCATCTCCCGGATATGCTGGATGACGAGGCGAGGCGCTGGTTCGGGCACAAATATAAGACGCTGCTCGATATGGGCATCGAGGGCTTCTGGAACGACATGAACGAGCCTGCCCTTTTCTACTCAGAGAAACGGCTGGCGGAGCTGTTCGACAAGCTGCCGCAGTACAAGGGAAAGAACATGGGCGTGGACGATTTCTTCGAGTTCCAGCGCATGGCGTTCGGCCTCTCAAATCATCCGGAGGATTACCGGAGCTTTTATCACAATTATCGGGGGCAGAGGGTGCGCCACGATAAGGTACATAATCTGTTCGGCTACTACATGACGCGAGCGGCGGCAGAGGCGTTCGAAGAGCTGGAGCCGGAGAAGCGGATCCTGCTGTTTTCCCGTGCCTCTTATATCGGTATGCATCGATATGGCGGCGTCTGGACCGGCGACAATGAATCGTGGTGGTCGCATCTGCTCATGAACTTGAAAATGATGCCGGCGCTGAACATGTGCGGTTTCCTGTATGCCGGGGCGGATATCGGCGGCTTCGGTTCGGACTGCACGCGCGATCTGCTGCTGCGCTGGCTGGCGCTTGGAATTTTCCTGCCGCTTTTGCGGAACCATTCAGCGCTGGGGAGCAGAAAACAGGAGCCGTACGCGTTCGGGGACACAGAGGACTTCCGGGGTATTCTGGCGCTGCGCTGTCGGCTGCTGCCCTACCTGTACAGCGAGTTTATGAAAGCGGCGCTGACGGACGGTATGTACGCGCGCCCGCTTGGCTTCGTGTGGAGTGAGGATCCGATCGCGCGGCGCGTGGAAGATCAACTGCTGATCGGGGAGAGCGTCATGATCGCTCCGGTGTACGAGCAGAACGCGGCGGGGCGGATGGTATACCTGCCCGAAGAGATGAAGCTGGTGCGCTTCCGCGGCGCGCAGATCGCGGAAGAGACCGTGTTGTCGGCCGGGCACCACTACGTGGAGATTCCGCTGGACGAGGTCGTCCTGTTTATCCGCAAAGGGCACATCCTTCCGCTCGCGCAGGGCGGCGAGTGCGTGGCGGACGTAGACTGGGATGAGTTGGAGCTGGTCCATTTCGCCGAGCGCGGCGCGCGGTACGAATTATACGATGACGAAGGAGAAAGCCGGAACGTGGAGCTGGACGACGGCATCCAGTGGATCTGCCTGTAATGCGCACAAAAAATACGCAAAACAATTGACACACGCATTATTTATGCGTATAATGCAGTTAGGGGAGGGATAAAGTTTGACTGCACGAGAGATACTAAAAATACTCCACGAAGATGGTTGGTATGTAGTAGATCAAGATGGTTCACACATGCAGCTTAAACACCCGATAAAACCCGGAAAGGTAACGGTAGCGGTTCATTCTAAAAAAGAGATACCTCCGGGAACTCTCAATAGCATACTAAAGCAGGCGGGACTTAAATAACTCTTGCCCCAATTTTAATAAAAGGAGCGATTCCCATGTTGAATGTGACTTATCTTGCAGTGTTGGAACCAGGAGAAGATGGAAGCTATGGCATTTCATTTCCGGATCTTCCCGGGTGCTTCAGCTTTGGAGAAAATCTTGCGGAGGCTCAGAAAATGGCTGAAGAGGCTGCAAGCCTTCATGTATATGGTATGGAACGAGATGGAGAGGAAATTCCGACGCCGTCTGTATCTTTGCCTCAGGATGTGACGGAGGGAATGGTTGTAATGCCGGTCACGATTCATCCTGATCTTTACAGAATGAAGCGTGATAATGAACGCGTAAAAACAAATATCACGCTTCCTGCATGGCTGAAAAGGATTGCAGAGGAGCAAAAAGTTAATTATTCCAGACTCCTGGAAGGTGCGCTGCTTGATTATCTGCAAATTCCGAAATCAGGCAGATAAGAAGTCGGAAAGGGCTTGCCTTTCTAGAGAGTCTCTTTTTTCGTATGAAACAAAGGGGCGATAGTAGACTGAAAGGAAAAAACAGGAAGGGACACCCCCCTGCTATCCGTTCATAAACAGGCCGCCATATAAAACGGCAGATACAGCACGCCGTTTTCATATCTCAGGTCCTTGGAATAGAAAACATATTTTTCTTCGTTGCGCAGTTGATATTTCTCTATGAAATAATCAAAAGATTTGTGTGATTTGTACCCGGAAGATTTCACCTCTATGGGACACAGCTTTTTCTTTTTGACGATCAGAAAATCGATCTCATATTTTTTTTCGTTTGCGGCGTCCTGCGGATGATAGAGGAATTCATGAAAATATAATTCATATCCGTTGGCGCGGAGCATTTGTGCGATCATATTTTCCAGTATCATTCCCTGATCGATCCCAAGCCTGTCGAAGATCAGCGCCTTATAGATGTCTGTTCCTGTCTCGCCCTGATTCTTCATCATCTGCGTCACCAAAAGGCCTGTGTCGCCCATGTACAATTTGAAATTGCTCCTGTCCGCAAACGCTTCGAGGGAAACTTCCGGCTTCGTAACGTTGATACACTCGTTTCCGATCATGGATTCTGCGACGAAATTTACTGCATCGACATAGTTTTTATATCGGGCGTTTTTATCCACAAGTGAGAAACGAAAATGCGAGTTGTGATTTTCCAGCTGTTCCGGAATCGTCCTGAAGATCACGGACGCCTTTTCCCTGCTGTCGTTGTCATATTTTTTCAGATCGTCCTCATAGAGCGCGAGAATATTTCTTTTCACGAAATCGATCTGTTCAAAGGATTTCCCTTCGGTCAGGGCGGCGACTGCCTGCGGCATCCCGCCGACCGTCATATAGGTGCGGAAATGCTGCATGATCCTCCTGTGAATGGTATCTCCCATGGCTTTCCTTTTCTCAAGCGCATTCCGGATCGCAGGGACAGTGACCGTATCCCCCTGCGCCCACAGGAATTCCTCAAAGTCCATAGGATACATCTTCAGCCGGTATTCTTCAGAGGGAATCAGAATATCCTGCACGTTTTTCTTGATGGAGATTAACGAGCCTGTCTCAATGTAATCAAAACGTCCGTCTGCGACCAAATATTTAATGGCCTGTCTTGCGGCAGGAAATAACTGGACTTCATCAAAGATGATGACAGCTTTTTTCTCCGGAAGCGTTTTACCTTTCAGCAAAAAAAGATTCCTGAAAAAGGTATCCAGATCGCCTATATTCTCCTCAAAGTTGTTTTTGACGTCCCTGCGTTCCCGCGCGAAGTCCAATATCATATAATCGTCGTACTCATTTTGGGCAAAGAATTTTACAATGGTGCTCTTTCCGGTACGCCTGGCGCCTTCCAGCATCAGTGCTGAAGTGCCTTGGGACAACTGCTTCCAACGTAGCATCAGATCATAGATTTTTCGCTTGAATATCATGTTTTCCTCCGTTCCGCGGTTGGTTTGTGCATATGCGGCAAAGTATGTATGGACGTCATTCCCGAAATTTTTAATTCTATTATTATACTTTTTCCCGAATTTGTCAATTTTATACTCTTAATTTTTCACGGATTTTTCAATTTTGTATATCGGATTTTTCACGGATTTTTCAATTTCAGAGCTTGCCTTTTCCTCGGTTCCGTGCTATACTTGCAATCGCTGTGATGTCCGCATCTGCGGGCTTTGCAGCGGATCAACAACGTCAGTTCGAGACCTTCCTGACGTAAAACAAAACTAAAGGAGAAAACTGAATATGAAAGACAGAAAAGTATTGTTCCTTGTCCACGCGGCGGCCATCGCCGCAGTCTATGTCGTGCTGACGATCCTGTTCGCGCCGGTCAGTTTCGGAGAGGTGCAGGTGCGCGTCTCCGAGGCGCTGACGATCCTTCCGTTCTTCACGCCGGCAGCGGTCCCCGGACTGTTCGCGGGCTGTATGATCGGAAACATCTTAGGAGGCGGGATCCCGGCAGACATCGCGTTCGGCAGCATCGCGACGCTTCTGGGGGCGGCGGGTACCTACCTGCTTCGGAAGAAGAGCCGTTTTCTGGCTCCGGTTCCGCCGATCGTGGCGAACACGGTGATCGTGCCGTTCGTGCTGCGCTTCGGGTACGGGGTGAATCTCCCGATCCCGTTCATGATGTTGACGGTAGGCGTCGGGGAAGTGATCTCCTGCGGAGTCCTCGGCATGATCGTGATAACCGCGCTGGAGCGTTACAAGGGAATGATTTTCAGACAGGAGACCGCGTAAGAGAGCTTGCGCGGCTCTTTTTTTGTACAAGTATGGAGAAAGAAATCGGTCATTGATTTTGAAAAAGAAAAATTGAAAAATTGCAACTTTAAAGAAGAGAAAAATGAGTCGGCAGACCGAACAAATTTCTGGAATCTATTTTATACAATGTCAACAAACTTACAGATTGCACGGAATCATGTATTGAATATTTTAACGGAAAAGATTAAAATATACATAACTAAGGAAACCTGTTCCGCTCACAAAATTTAGGAAAAATTTTGTGGGCTCGCTTGCCGTAGTGAAGTTTATTGAAATGATCAACACCGGTAACATCTGTAACAAAGGGAGGCTATTGCAATGAAGAAAAGAACCAAACGTTTACTGGCGACGCTGCTCGCATCTGTGATGATCCTGCAGCAGGGAAGCACCGTAGGAGTACTGGCGACGGAAGAGACGGGCGAATTGCCTGCCGAGACGATCGTGACGGAAGCCCCGGCTCCGGAAACGCAGGCGCCTGAGGTACAGGCTCCGGCCCCGGAAACGCAGGCTTCGGAGACACAAGCGCCGGAAACGAAGGCCCCCGAGACACAGGCTCCGGAGACAAAAGCTCCCGAGACACAGGCTCCGGAGACGAAAGCGCCTGAGATGCAGGCTCCGGAGACACCGGCCCCTGAAACACAGGCGCCCGAACCAGTCACAGAGGCGAAGGCTCCTGCGCAGGAGACGCCGGAGACCGCTGCGGCGACAGAAAACGCGACGGAAAAGTTGACTGAGACAGAGACGCAGACAAGCGGAACGGAAAAGACTGCAGGGACGCAGAGCGAGACGCCGGACGCTCCGACTGTGGAGGCCGGTACTGATGTGACGGTTGAGACCGTTGCAGAGGCAGTTATCGAATCTGAGGAATCTGAGGCAGAAACGGAAGCCCCGAAGACAGACTTTATCTATGAAGACGCTCGTGTGAAGATCACGGCGACAGCGCAGCCGGAAGCCAATCTTCCGCAGGACGCGCAGATCCATGCAGATTACATACAGCCTGGCACGCCGGAATATCAGGCGGCGGCCGCAGCCCTTGAGGCGGCCTACGCAGGACAGGACGTTGTCCTCGACTATGTTTTCTATGATATCTATTTCACGGCAGCATCCGCTGGCGATGGCCGTATTGAGCCGGAGGCGGGCACTGTTACTGTCAGCATGCAATTTAAGCAGCCGGAGCTGAAGCCGGAGGCGGAAGCAGCGCAGGCAGCAGACGAGGCCGCAGCAGTAGCGACGACTTACGACGTGATGCACGTCGAGAATGGCAAGGCGCAGGAAGTGCCGAGCAACGTGCAGACGACGGAGGACGGCAGTGTTGTGTCCGTGAGTTTTACGTCGGATAGCTTCTCGCCGTATGCAGTGGTGATGTTGGTCGAGGAGCAGGATGAGGTTGCGACGATAGCGGCGGATGAGCCGGTGGCGATTGGTGAAGGTACGTGGAAAACAGAAGAAGAGGATCTTGCTCCATATATATATGACATGGACATAAAGTACAATGGAGTTGAAGTTGATGAGAAGTCACAAATAACGGATCCGGCAACCAAATTCGAGTTTGACATTAAGTTTCAGGAGCCAACGAGTGCCACGGCTGAACAGAAATTCAGCAAGAATATGTGTTTTAAGATGCCGAATAGTTTGGTGATTCCTGATGAAAATAAAGAAGGGGATTTAAAGGACACAAGTAATCCCGATAAAGTCGTCGGGCATTACAAGATTGATGACGAGGGGAAGGTGCACATTACATTTACAGATGAATTTATGCAGGAGAACCAAAGTGGCAGAGCGAGTGGTTCGTTTCATTTTTCTGCACAGCTAAGTGAGGAAGCTGTGGAAAATGGTGGCAAAGTACTGATCCCTGACACAACAATAGAAAAAACGGTTGGGTTTTACAGAGAAGGTGGGCTTAATAATCCGAAGAAAGAAGCATCATACAATGTTGATACTAAGGAAATCACATACAATATTTATTTGAACAATTATGGCGTGATCAAAGACATAGAGATTACAGATATACTTGGGAGCAATCTGGAGTTAAAACCAGATGCAGACGGCAGATATTATTACGATTTAACGATAGGCTCGACCACGACCAGATGCGAGTTTGTAAAAGGCAGCGGGGATAATCAATGGACTATAAAGGTAGATGAAACGATTGATAACGTAGATTATCAGCATGGAGTCACAATCACATATAAAGCTGAGTTTAAAGACGGTGTATTAGGAAATTTGTACGATGAGGACTTTGACTTTGATACTGTCAAGAACAAGGCTTCAATAAAAGGAAAAAATGGTAAAGATGAGAAACTCGAAAATGAGGTTGAAGCAAATGTAGGAGATACGATTAAGGAATATAAATGGTTTAATAAAAATGACGTAAGTGCAGTAATTCCGCAGGAAGAAGGTGCAAAAAAGTATTTTGACTGGAGCTTCGAATATAATATATCCAGAGCAAAATCAGTATGGAATAATACTGTGCAAGATACGGTAAATCCTCCTGTAGATGGACTTGTCTATTATCAGTCTGGGGATAAAATTCATGTTGTACGGGATGACGGCGTGACATTTGATATAGATGTGCCTGAAGATGGACTTACATGGTCTTATATGATTGGCACGAATCCTGCTGATACATATGGAGAAAGTCATTCCGAGGCACATTCTTATACTTTCAAATATAAGACGTATATCAAGGACGATATTTTAAACACATTGTTTGGCAAGCAGTCAGTGGTTAATACGGTTGGAGATGGAGAACATTCAGATAGTGGCAAGGGAATAGTTGAGGGTGGAATTCCCAAACCGACAAAAGACCCTGTTGAGGATAGCATAAGCGTTGACAGTGTCAAATGGAAAGTTACAATTCAGGTGCCGGAAACGGGAATGGATTTTTATTTCTCAGATGATACCTACGGACAAACAACAGATGCGAGAAACATTATACGAGATTCTATTAGTGTTGAGGGTCTGAGCCCGGATACATATATTGTGCAGAAAGACCCATGGAATCCGACAGATTACTTCTTTTTTGGAAGTCAGGTATCACAAGAGAAAAACGTAGATGATAATAAAAAGGTTTCACACATTAACGGACCGAAGAGAACGATTACGTTCTATTATGAGACAAAAGTAAAGGATGAGGGTACGTTTGCAGAAGGAGAAACCCTTACTAATACGATTAATTGGGATGATGGCAGCGCCAAGGGAGAAGCTGATATTCCGGGAAGGATTGCAGTAGAAAAGGCGAAAGTCGATGGCTATTGGGTAAATGATAAGAATTACACGAATGATGGCCGAAAATATTCGTTTGCTGTGGCGATTGATACTAAACGTATGGGCATGGATGGAAATGTCGTTGTAAAGGACACTCATAGCCCGCAGATGTCATATGTGCCAGGCAGTGCTTATTTGCTTTATACGAAAGACCAATGGCAGACAGGCGCGGATGAGAGTATAGGAGGCAAGTGGGTCGAAATTGAAGACTCTCAAATCACTACAAGCACAAGCGCTTCAGGAAAACAGAGCGTTCTCACATTTAATTTGGGCCTTTTAACTGATTTGTCAACAGAGGATCCGCCAAAGCCATTTGTTTATAGGCTGTTTTACCAGATGGAAGTAGCAGAAGGTGTAATCACGTCGTCGGATGGCGTTAATCTGACTAATCAAGCCAAAGTTGATGTAGGAGATCAGGAGGATTTTGGCGTTAGTAATGTAGTCAGCGTAAATTACAAGAACCCGTTATTTAATAAAGAGGAGATTGTAGATCCGGAGTCAAACAAGGAATATAAAGGACGCTATAAGATTACGGTTGCCTACGTAACTGATTATGCTCAGGAAGATGGAACTTTCAAGATTCAGGATGAATATAAAAATCTCCTGCTAGATTTTGAGAGCCTTAAGATCACTAAAAATGATTCAGAGATTCCTGCGGGGAGCTATATTGTTATCCCTAATTCAAGTGGAATGGAGATAACAATTAAAGAGCCAGTAAATCTGGCAAGATATGAAATTACATATGATGCTATTGTATTGGGAAGTCCAGGTGATACGGTAACTTATTCAAACACAGCATATGTGGTTGGACAGGATGATTATTATAGTAAGGTAGAAGATGGTTTAGAAAAAAAGCAAGAGTCCAGTGGCAGTGTTGGACATGAATCGTTTTCCTTGCGTATTTTTAAGTACGGGAATGATAATGCCGCGCTTGGACTGGAAGGTGCTACCTTTGACTTGCTTGATGCGAGTGGAAAAGTCCTGAAGAGTGGTATCACGACAAATGCAAATGGCACAAGTGATACAATTAAGTTGAATATGGATGATGACGGTACATATTTTGAACCGTATATATTGTATCAACTGGAAGAAACAGCAGCGCCAGAAGGATTTGCTCTGCTGGAAGAACCGATTAAGTTCTATTTTACTAATGATTCACTTAGCGCTGATGATATTCCGGAAACGTTGAAAGATGCCATAGCGATCTATGAGGGTCAGACGCTTAACATTTCAAATGAAAAGGGAAAAACGGATGTTACATTCAGTGGAAAGAAGACTATTACAGGGCTCGATAGAACTTCAACAACATTTGTCTTTGACCTTTATGAAACAGACAGCACTTTCGATGTTAGTGAATCATTGAGTCCTAAGGAGAGCGTTTCGACAAAAGGCGAAGAAATTACAAAAGAAGATGGTATAGAATTCAGCTTTAGCAAGATTGAATACAGCAAAGCTAAAACGTACTACTATGTGGTAAAGGAACGAGCTGTAGATGCTAATTCTGGATTTACAACTGATACAGTACAGTATCATATTACAGTTGCGGTGAATGAAGACGGTACTGGCGGATTGACTAAAAATGTTACTGTTAAAAAAATCCGAGGGGAAGAACAGACGGACGCAACGATAGGAACACTTGATTTTGTTAATGCTTATGTGAAAGAAGCGGTTGCTCAGCTCAAAGTTCAGAAGACCTACACCGGAAGCACTAGTTTCCCGGAGGGTGGATTTATGTTTACGCTGACGGCGAAAGGTAATACAGCCGGAATTTCCACCCCGATGCCCGCAAGCGTTTCGGATACGAGAAAAACATTGACAGTGACGGATGGCAATGTGAAAAGCTTCGGGTCAATAACTTATACGACAAACGGCACATACTATTACGAGATTTCGGAAGTGAAGGGAACGCTCGGTGGTGTAACCTACGACGATACAGTATATGAAGTTCAGGTGAACGTGGCTGGAGCAGAAGGCGACGAGAAAACTGTTACAGTGAAGAGCAGGAAGAAGGCGTCTGAAGGAGAGAGTGAAGCGGAATACACAGGCAGTGGGACGACGTTCACGGCAACCTTTAAAAACTCGTATGCAGAAGAGGGGACAGCGGAATTCAAGGTAAAGAAGAGTTATAATGTAACACCGTATCCAACCGGGGACAGTGCGTTTGAGTTCATCCTGACAGCAGTGAGAAATACGGCTGGTGTGACGACACCCATGCCTTCAGGTGGTACAGGAACGACTAAGACTTTAACGGTAACGGATGATGAAGAACAAAGTTTTGGATCTGTCACTTATACTGAAAACGGCATGTATTATTATACGATTTCGGAGACAGAGGGAGATGTCGATGGAGTAGTCTACGATAAGACGGTGTATGAGATACAGGTAGAAGTAGCAGATGGATCAAACGGTCAGAAAACTGTTATAGTGAAGGGGCGGAAAAAGGTAACGGAAGGAGAGTCAGGAACTTATAATGGGAGCGGAGTTACATTTACCGCTGAATTTAACAACGTTTACAAGGAAACGCACGCAAGCGGCAAGCTAGAGCTGAACGTGACGAAGTCCATGAAGAATCCGGCTTCCACGAAGAATCTCAGCATGTTCGCGTTCACGCTGAGACAGACGAGTCCGGCAAGCACACCGGAGTATGAGACTACTAAGAACGCGGATAAAGATGGGAATGTTAAATTCGAGCTTTCCTATGGAGAGGCTGACAAGGGTAAGACATTTGTATACGAGATTACCGAACAGCCGGGAAGCGACGCGACAGTCATCTATGATCCGGCGGTCTATACGGTAACTGTCAAGGTGGCAGACAAAGCGGATGCCAAGGGCGTTCTGGCGGCTGAGATTCAGTCTGTCACGAAGAAGGTCAAAGAGACGACGACTGATCTTGGTACAAAAGGTGCTGTGACATTTGTCAACGATGAGACCATCGTCAAGATCAGCAAGGTAGATGCGACCACGCAGGAGGAGCTCAAAGGTGCACATATCCAGATCCTTGATGAGGAAGGGAATATTGTTGAGGAATGGAATTCCACAGAAGAACCGCATGAAGTCAAGAGCCTGAAGACGGGCAAGAAGTACACGCTCCGTGAGACGGTTGCGCCGGACGGCTACGAGGTAACGTCGGATACGACGTTTGAGCTGAAGGCAGACGGAACGATCGATGACAGCAAAACGACGACCACGGTTAAGGACGGTGTGCTTCTGGTCGAGGATTCCATGACAAGCGTTAAGATCAGCAAGGTTGATGTGACGAACAGCGAGGAACTTGCGGGTGCACACATCCAGATTCTTGATAAAGACAATAAGGTTGTTGCCGAGTGGAATTCCACGACAGCGCCGCATGAGGTCAAGGGACTGAAGACAGGCGAGACCTACACGCTGAGAGAGACGGTTGCGCCGAACGGTTACACGGTGACGACGGACACAACATTTGTCCTGAAAGAAGATGGTACGATCGACGGGAGCAAGACCACCACGAAGACTGATAAGGCTGGTGTGCTTCTGGTCGAGGATTCTCTGAACGAGATCAGCATTCAAAAAGTCGACGAGACAGGCGCGGCAGTGCGCGGCGCGAAGCTCGTGATAAAGGATGCGGAAGACAGGATCGTGGAGAGCTGGACGACTGACGGAAAGGCTCATGATCTGAGCGGTTACGGCAAGGGCAAGTACACGCTGAGCGAGGTGGAGGCCCCGGAGGGCTATCAGGTAGCGGAGGATGTTCCGTTCGAGGTGACCGGGACGGAGAAAGCCGGAACGGTGATCTCCCTGACGATGACGGATACGAAAAAGCCGGTGAACGCAAACCGCTCGCTCCGGGTGACGAAGCACCTGCGACTGGATGGGATCAGCAGCGATGTCGGCGTGCATGAGGCGGTCTATTACGTGGCGCTGTATTCCGACGCGGCAAGGGAGCATCGTGTCAGCAACGTCAAGAAGATTGAGTTCAGGGATTCGACGACGAGTTCTGTGCTCTTCAACAACCTGGGCCTGGGCACGTATTACGTGGGCGAGACCGATGAGAACGGCACGAAACTTGTCTCGAAGAAGGTGAATGACCGGCTGGTCTTCTATCCGGAGTACGGGGCGGAGGCAGCGTTCACGTTCGAGGGCAGCACGACGGAAGGAGTTGCGGAGTTCACGAACGTGTACGTGGAACTGCCGGCAGGCTTCTACCTGTCCGGGCGGCTGACAGTCACGAAGAGGTTCCTGGTCGGCGGCGTGGCGGCGGCTTCCAACGACACCTACTATGCGAGGGTGTTCTCAGACAAGGCGCTGACGAAGCCTGCCAGCGATGTGCTGGCGCTGTCGCTCGGCGGGAGCAGCTCCGCGAGCATCACGGTGACGGACCTGCCGATCGGGGAGACGCTCGACAGCAGCGCGACGTATTATGTGGTGGAGACGGACGTGAACGGTACGCCGCTGGATCCGGCCGCGGTGACGGGATACAAGATCTCGATCGACAAGAGCGAGGTCGTGCTGAACAACAGCAACTGGAACCAGGAGGTTGTGATCACGAACGATTATGCCGCGGCGGAGGAAGAGCACGAGAGCGAGAGCGAGTTTGAGACTGAATACGAGTCTGAATCCGAGTTTGAATCAGAGACGGAAGTGGAGGAGACGAAGACGGCGCCGAAGACCGGAGACGATACGGATTACATGAGGTACCTGCTTCTGATGGCGCTCTCAGCCGGCACCTGCGCAGTGGCCTTCGGGCAGAAGCGCAGAAAGAAACGCGCGGGACGGTAAAGCGGCGATTCGGCAGATAGGGATGCGGTAAGCCGGGAATCCGGCGGACCGACTGCTCTGGCTAAGTAATGAGAATCTATGATAAATATTGGCGGCCGCCCGGTTTGGGCGGCTGTCTTGCGGTATGGCGGGAGTGCCGTCAGCCTGTGGTGAAAGTCCGCAAGGGACGTAGTTGCCTGTTTTGTACCGTTTACGTTGCCGACGCTCCCAAAGCGACTTCTAAGGTATACATTTGATTGCTTTAGATTATTTTAATACTTTTTTCCTTGAAATCCCTCGTGCTACTTTGTATAATGTGACTATAACAGTTTGACTGTGATATGTGTTTTCGATGGGGGCAGAGAAAATACAGAGTAAATGCAGTTTTTTGAAAAGAATGAAAATGTGCCGCTTCCGGATATGGACATCCAGTGGCATCCCGCCTTTTGCGCGGCGGCGGAGTTGGAGCTGTCTGCGAACCGGGCGGAGCTGGACTTTCGGCGCGAGTATAACCTGAGCAAGAAGCCCCTTCAGATCGATCTGTTGGTGATCAAAAAGCTGGGTAATGCACGTATAGAGAACCAGATCGGTCATATATTCAGACAGTACAACATCGTGGAATACAAGTCCCCGGACGACGGGTTGACGATTGATGACTTTTTCAAGACGGTCGGCTACGCCTGTATTTATAAAGGGCTGGGTGAGACGGTCGATCAGATTCCCGCGGATCAGTTGACGGTATCGCTCTTTCGGGAGAATTATCCGCGAGAGTTGTTCCGAAGCTTAAAGAGATATGGCCTCAAGGTCAAAAAGAAATGCGATGGCATGTATTACATAGCAGGGCTGTTTATTCCGGCGCAGGTCATTGTGACGAGAGAGCTTGAAGGGCCGCAGCACCGGAGTCTGCGAGTGCTTTCAAGAAATGCGCTGGAGGAAGACATCAGGGGTTTCACCGAGGATGCGCGGAGGATTGAAGAGCATGGAGACCGTGAGAATATGGAGGCTGTCCTGCAGGTAAGTATAGCGGCTAATCCTGAATTATATGAGAGAATGAGGAGGAAATATTCTGATATGAATGAAGCGGTAAGATGGTTAATGCGGGATGAAATCGAGGCTGGAATACAGAAAGGCAGACAGCAAGGTGCGCAAATGGGCAGATTGGATCAGGCTAAAGAGACAGCCTATAAACTTCATGACATGGGATTACCGATGGAAAAAATCGCAACGGCAGTTAGTGTCAGCGTAGAGACTGTACAGGAATGGCTTGCCGAACCGGTTGCTCTGGGTAAGTAACTTTCAAGACGGTCGGCTACGCCTGTATTTATAAAGGGCTGGGGGAGACGGTTGATCAGGTTCCCGCGGATCAGTTGACGGTATCGCTTTTTCGGGAGAATTATCCTAGGGAACTGTTCAATAGCATGGGAAGATACGGCTTCAGGGTTGAGAAGAGATGCGGCGGCGTATATTACATAACAGGGCTGTTTATTCCGGCACAGGTCATTGTGACGAGAGAGCTTGAGGGAGCGCAGCATAGGAGTCTGCGAGTGCTTTCAAGAAATGCGATGGTGGAAGACATCAGGGGCTTCACCGAGGATGCGCGGAGGGTTGAAGAGCAGAGAGACCGTGAGAATATGGAGGCTGTCCTGCATGCGAGTATGGCAGCAAACTATGAATTATATGAGAAAACAAGGAGGGGGTTCCCAGAGATGAATGATGTAATGAGATGGATGATGCGAGACGAGATGGCAGCCGAACTGCAAAAAGGCAGGCAGCAGGGGCTACAGCAGGGTGCGCAAATGGGCAGATTGGATCAGGCTAAAGAGACAGCCTATAAACTCAGAGACATGGGATTACCGGTGAATAAAATCGCAACGGCAGTTAGTGTCAGCGTAGAGACTGTACAGGAATGGTTTGCCGAACCGGTTGCTTTGGCTAAGTAATGAGAACCTATGGCAGATATTGGCGGGCCGCCCGGTTTGGGCGGCTTTTGTTGCGCGCAAAATTCTTTTAAAATATCCTGTGTGCAGAACGCCAAAGTTGTGGTAAGATATTCATAAAAGCAACGAGCCGCGCAAAACGCGTTCCTGCGCAGGGAAGGGGATGCCCGGCGGCTGGGAAAGCGAGAAGGAGCAGACCGTGAATTTTACGCATTTGCATGTCCACACGGAGTACAGCCTGCTGGACGGGTCGAACAAGATAAAAGAATACGTGGCGCGGGTGAAGGAGCTGGGGATGGACTCCGCGGCGATTACCGATCACGGCGTGATGTACGGGGTCATCGACTTCTATAAGGAGGCGAAGGCGGCGGGGATCAATCCTATCCTTGGCTGCGAGGTGTACGTCGCACCGAATTCGCGCTTCGACCGGGAGACGGGGGACGACGAGAGCCGGTACTATCATCTGGTGCTGCTCGCGGAGAACAACACGGGCTACGCGAACCTGATCAAGATCGTCTCCATGGGCTTCGTGGAGGGCTTCTATTACCGGCCGCGGGTCGATCTCGAGCTTCTGGAAAAGTATCATGAGGGGATCATCGCGCTGAGCGCCTGTCTGGCCGGCGAGGTGCCGCGCTATCTGGTGCGCGGGATGTACGAGGAGGCGAAAGAGATCGCGCTGAAGTATCGGGGGATCTTCGGCGCGGACAACTACTTCCTTGAGCTGCAGGACCACGGCATTCCGGATCAGAAGCTGGTGAATCAGCAGTTGCTGCGCATGAGCCGTGAGACGGGGATTCCGCTGGTCGCGACGAACGACGTTCACTACACTTACGAGGACGACGTGGAGGCGCATGACATCCTGCTGTGCATTCAGACCGGGAAGAAGCTCACGGATGAGAATCGCATGCGCTATGAGGGCGGACAATATTACGTGAAGTCGCCTGAGCAGATGGCGGAGCTGTTCCCGTATGCGCCCGAGGCGCTTGAGAATACGTACAAGATCGCGCAGCGTTGTCATGTGGAGATCGAGTTCGGTGTGACGAAGCTGCCGCAGTTTGATGTGCCCGCGCCGTACACGGCCTGGGAATATTTGAATAAACTTTGCAACGAGGGTCTGGCCCGGCTGTACGGGGCAGAGGCCGAGACGCACCGGGAGCGGCTGGAGTACGAGCTCTCTGTCATTCAGAAGATGGGGTATGTCGACTATTTCCTGATCGTCTGGGACTTTATCCGCTACGCGCGGGAGAACGGCATCAGCGTGGGTCCGGGGCGTGGATCCGCGGCCGGGAGCATCGTGTCCTACACGCTTGGCATCACGCAGCTGGACCCGATCCGCTACAACCTGCTGTTTGAGCGTTTCCTGAACCCGGAGCGCGTGTCGATGCCGGATATCGACGTTGACTTCTGCTTCGAGCGCAGGCAGGAGGTCATCGACTACGTGGTGCGCAAATATGGCAAGGACCGCGTCGTACAGATCGTCACCTTCGGTACGCTGGCGGCGCGCGGCGTCATCCGCGACGTGGGGCGCGTGATGGACCTGCCCTACGCGCTCTGCGATTCGATCGCCAAGCTGGTGCCGCAGGAACTGAATATCACGATCGATAAGGCGCTGACGATGAGCCAGGAGCTGCGCACGATGTATGAGAACGACGCGCAGATCCATCAACTCATCGATATGTCGAAGCGTCTTGAGGGCCTGCCCCGCCACACGTCGATGCACGCGGCGGGCGTCGTGATCTGCCAAAAGGCGGCGGACGAGTACGTGCCGCTTTCGCGCGGTTCCGACGGGACGATCACCACCCAGTTCACGATGACGACGCTTGAGGAGCTGGGGCTTCTGAAGATGGATTTCCTTGGCCTGCGCACGTTGACCGTGATCCAGAACGCCGTGGAGCTGGCCGAGAAGAGCACGGGCAAAAAGATCGTGATGGAGGAGATCGATTACAACGACAAGGCGGTGCTGGATTCGATCGGGACCGGAAAGACGGACGGCGTGTTCCAGATTGAGAGCGCGGGGATGAAGAGCTTCATGAAGGAGCTCAAGCCACAGAGTCTTGAGGACATCATCGCCGGAATTTCGCTGTACCGTCCGGGGCCGATGGATTTCATTCCGCAGTACATCCGCGGGAAGAACCACCCGGAGGAGATCACCTACGACTGTCCGCAGCTTCAGCCGATTCTTGAAGCGACCTACGGCTGCATTGTCTATCAGGAGCAGGTCATGCAGATCGTGCGCGACCTTGGCGGATACACGCTTGGGCGCAGCGACTTGGTGCGCCGCGCGATGTCGAAGAAAAAGGCGGCTGTGATGGCGAAGGAGCGCCAGAATTTCGTCTACGGCAACCAGGAGGAGGGCGTGCCGGGCTGCGTGGCGAACGGGATCGACGAGCGCACGGCGAACAAGATTTACGACGAAATGACGGATTTCGCGAAGTACGCGTTCAACAAGTCGCACGCGGCGGCCTACGCGGTGGTGTCCTACCGCACGGCCTATCTGAAATATTATTATCCGGTCGAATTCATGGCGGCGCTGATGACCTCCGTGATAGACAATCCGGGCAAGGTGGCGGAGTACACGCTGACCTGCCGCCAGATGGGCATCGGCATCCTGCCCCCGGATATCAACGTCGGCGAGGGCAATTTCTCCGTGGACGGAAAGAACATCCGCTACGGGCTTTCTGCCATCAAGAGCATCGGCCGCCCGGTCATCGAGACGATCATGCAGGAGCGAACGGAGCATGGGAAGTACCGGGATATTTCCGATTTTATTGAGCGCGTGGCCGGCGCCAAGGACGTCACGAAGCGCACGTTTGAGAGTTTGATCAAGTCAGGCGCGATGGACAGCCTTGGTGGGACGCGCAAGCAGTTTCTGATCGTGTACGGGGACATCTTAAATGAGATCGCGCATCAGAAAAAGGGCGGAGTCTCCGGCCAGATGTCGCTGTTTGACATTCTGGGCGAGGAGGAGAAACAGGATTTCAAGGTCCGGCTCCCGGAGGTTGGCGAGTACGAGAAGGAAGAGCTTCTCTCCTACGAGAAAGAGGTGCTTGGCATCTACGTCAGCGGACATCCGCTTGAAAAATATGAGGCGGTGTGGCGGCGCGGCATCTCAAACGTGACGTCGGATTTCGCGCTTGACGAGGAGACCGGCGCCTCCAAGGTCACGGACAACAGCACCGCGATCATCGGCGGCATGATCACGAGCTGCAAGATCAAATATACGAAAAACAACAAGACGATGGCGTTTCTGAACGTTGAGGATTTGGTCGGCAACGTCGAAGTGATCGTGTTTCCGCGGGATTACGAGAAGAATCACGATCTGCTGACCGAGGAGCGAAAGGTGTTCGTGCGCGGGCGTGTGAGCTACGAGGAGGACAAGCCGAGCAAACTGATCTGCGAGAAGATCTGGCCGTTTGAGGAGATTCCGCGAGAGCTCTGGGTGAAATTCGCCGACAGGCAGGAGTACCAGGCGCGCGAGCAGGAGCTCTTCGATCTGCTGCGACATTCGGAGGGCAAGGACCACGTCGCGATCCTCCTGAGCAGCGAGCGGGCGGTTCGCAGGCTTGGCGACAACTGGACGGTGAACGCCGACGACGAGCTGATCGGGAAGCTGGCGGAGCTCTTCGGGACAGAAAATGTAAAGATCGTGCAGAAGTGAGGCTCTTGCAATCCTGCGGGAATTGCATTAAACTTGATAAAAAGAAAGAATGGGTGACACGTATGGCTGACAAAGTGAAGACAATAGGCGTACTTACAAGCGGGGGCGACGCCCCGGGCATGAACGCGGCGATCCGCGCGGTGGTCCGCAAGGCGCTGTCGCAGGGAATCAATGTGAAGGGAATCTATCAGGGCTACCGCGGCCTCCTGAACGAGGAGATCGTCGATCTGACCGCGCGTTCTGTTTCGGATTCGATCTCAAAGGGCGGCACGATCCTCTACACGGCGCGTTGTCTGGAGTTCAAGAAGCCCGAGGTGCAGGATCGGGCGGCGGAGATCTGCCGGAAGCACGGGATCGATGGTCTGGTGGTGATCGGCGGCGACGGTTCGTTCCGCGGCGCGCAGCAGCTTGCGGCCCGCGGCATCAACACGATCGGCGTGCCGGGCACGATCGACCTGGACATTGCCTGCTCCGATTACACGATCGGCTTTGACACGGCGGTCAACACGGCGATGGACGCGATCGACAAAGTGCGCGACACATCCACTTCGCACGAGCGCTGCAGCATTATCGAGGTGATGGGGCGCAACGCGGGTTACATCGCGCTGTGGTGCGGCATCGCGAATGGCGCGGAGGACATTCTGCTCCCGGAGCAGTACGACTACGACGAGCAAGTACTCATCAACAACATCATCCAGAACCGTAAGCGCGGCAAGAAGCACCACATCGTCATCAACGCGGAGGGCATCGGTCATTCGACGAGTATGGCGCGCAGGATCGAGGCAGCCACCGGGCTGGAGACCCGCGCGACGATCCTTGGACATATGCAGCGCGGCGGCAGTCCGACCTGCCGGGATCGCGTGTACGGCACCGTGATGGGAGCGCTGGCGGCGGACCTTCTGATCGAGGGAAAGTCGAACCGCGTCGTGGCGTTCCGCGAAGGGAAATACGTGGACCTGGACATCGACGAGGCGCTTGCCATGCAGAAGAACCTGCCGGAGTACATGATACGCGTCGCTAAAGCGATGGCCATCTAGGAAAATTATGATTACCAGCACATCCAATCCGCAAATTAAGCAGCTCCAGGCGCTGCAGAAAAAAGCAAAAGAACGCGAGCTCCAGGATGTGTTCGTCGTGGAGGGCGTCAAGATGTACCGCGAGGCGCCGAAGGATCGCCTTGTGCACACTTACGTTTCCGAGAGCTTTCTCCGGAAGAATCCCTCCCTGTTCGAGGGCGTGGATGCGCTCACGGTGTTGTCTGACCGCGTGTTTGAGAGCGTGTCCGACACGAAGACGCCGCAGGGGGTGCTCTGCCTTGTGCGGCGGTATCATTACACATTGGAGGATCTGCTCGGGGAATACCGGCTGGATATCGCCTCAGGGCACATGTCGGAGACGGCAGAAGCCGTGCGGTCTGATTCGGGCAGAAAGACAGACACGGCGCGTACGCCTCTGATCCTGGCGCTTGAAAATCTGCAGGACCCGGGCAACTTAGGCACGATCCTGCGAACGGCGGAGGGCGCCGGGGCGACGGGCGTCCTGCTGAGCAGAGACTGCGTGGATATCTGCAATCCAAAGGTGGTCCGCTCCACGATGGGTTCGCTCTACCGCGTGCCGTTCTGCTATTCGCAGGACTGGCGGGGCGATTTGGAGCAGTTGAAGCAGCGGGGCGTGCGCATGTATGCGGCGCATCTGGGCGGAGCGGAATTTTACGACGCGTTCTCCTACTGGGAAGCGACGGCGTTTCTGATTGGCAACGAGAGCCGCGGCCTGACCGATGAGACGGCCGGGAAGGCCGACGCCTGCGTCCGCATCCCGATGTGCGGCCGGGTGGAATCGCTGAACGCGTCTGTGGCGGCTTCTATCTTAATGTACGAGGCGAACCGCCAGAGGCGGCATTGTAGATTTAAAGAAGACACGGGTTATAGCGGAAAATAGCATACGAAAAAACTCTCAAATAGATATTTTATACAAAGTTCGTTCGGACGAAAAGCGCGCCGAACGAGCTTTTTTTATGCTTATTTCCGGTGCAGCGGATATATTTTCAACAAAGTGGTTGACAAAACTTATTAAACAGTTTACAATACAGTCGTAACATTAATTAACATTTGTGTAATAATTTTAACAGAAATGTAGTGAATGTCACGAGGAGGGGTATAACAATGAATATATGGAGAAAGACCCTGTTAAGCACAGCGGTCGTCATGGGCGCTTCCATGATGTTCGGCAGCGCGGCCATGGCACATGAGAGTGCGATCGCGCTTCCGTATCAGGAAGACGAGGCGTGGGATGAGATCGCGCTCACGAACGACGACACGGTGAATACGGGCGTCAATATACGAAGCGCGGCGGACGAGGACAGCCAGGTCATCGGCTGCCTGTACAATGGCGGCGCGGCGTGGGTGGTCGAGAAGGGCGATGAGTGGACGGAGGTCTGTTCCGGCGGCCTGACCGGTTTCGTAAAAAATGAGTATCTGGTCTCCGGCGAGGACGCGAAGGAGCTTGCCCAGAGTTACGGCGTGGAGGGCGTCGCGACTACCTGGAACGACGTCAAGCTTTATTCGGGTGCGGACGGAGGTTCCGAGGTGCTGGATTCGCTTACATATGGAGATTCCTTTATTCTGACGCAGGACGAGGGTCACTGGCTGCAGGTGCAGCGCGGCGCGGACAGCACGGCGTATGTTTCTTCGGAAGATGTTTCGAGAGTGCTTCTGCTGGATACCGCAGTGGCGACGGACGAGGCGTATCTGGATGCGGAGGCGTCGGATGAGACGTACACGGAAGACGATGGAGCAGCGGCCTATACAGACGATAGTTATGCGGATACGTCCTACGATGCGTCTGCCGCGGACGAGGGCTATGCGGACACGTCTTACGATGAAACGTACACAGACACGACGTACGCGGATGATTCCTACACGGACACGTCTTACGATGGGACTTACACAGACGTAGCGTATACGGATGATTCCTACACAGACACTACATATGCGGATGATTCCTATACAGATACGGCCTATACGGATACGGCTTACACAGACACAGCATTCGCGGATACGGCGGTATATGCGGACACAGCTTCCGCGGATACGACAGCGGCGGCAGCGGAGAGTACCGGCGTGACGCCGGGTACAGGCACGGAGAGCTATTACGATCCGGCGACCGGCATCTACTACGACGCGAGCACCGGCCTCTACTATGATTCCGGCACCGGCATTCTCTACGACGCGTGGTGGAACCCGGTGAACGAGGCAATCGCGACTCCGATGACGATTCCGGACACTTCCGCACAGACAGGCGCGGGCACGGATACGGTCGCGGATACCGCGACGACAGACGATTCCGCGGATACTTCTGCGGACACTTCCGCGGATACGACGACTGCTTCGACAAGCGCGGACGACACGTCCCTGCTCGCGGCCCTGATCTACTGCGAGGCAGGCAACCAGAGCTACGATGGCATGGTGGCGGTAGGCGCGGTCGTCATGAACCGCGTGAACAGCCCGTCGTTCCCGAACTCCATCAGCGAGGTCATCTATCAGAGCGGCCAGTTCACGCCGGCTTCGAGCGGCGGACTTGCGAGCGCACTGGCAAACGGCGTCCCCAGCGCCTGCTATGATGCGGCTGTCGCGGCCCTTAGCGGAGAGAATCCGATTGGAGACGCCCTATACTTCAACACGGGTTCCGGAAAAGGTACCAAATTAGGAGACCACCAGTTCTATTAATGGTTTCATCTACAGAATGCAGAAGGCGACACTACCCGGTGCCGCCTTCTGTACATTTTATGAGTGTGATCTGTAACGGGAAGCTCAGCCCAGCAGCGCGTCCGCGAGCGCTTCCAGCTCCGGGATGTTCTCCGGCTTCAGCGTGGACTTGATCGTGACCATCGGTTCGACTTCCGTGATGTCCTTCATCTGGGCGACGATCGCCTTCATGGTCTTGCCGGCGCTTGGCGCCCAGCTTCCGTTCTGGACGTAGGCCACTTTGCGCTTCTGGAAATTCTTGGCGCGCAGATGGTTCAGATAGTCCTCCATGCACGGGAAGACGCCGGCGTCGTAGGAGGCCGCCATCAGCACGAGCTTGTCATAGCGGTAGGAATCTTCGATCGCCTCCGCCATGTCGTCGCGCGCGAGGTCGAAGATCGACACCTTCTTCGCGCCCTTCTTCTCAAGGATCTCAGCGAGCTTGTCCGCGGCCTTTCTTGTGTTGCCATGGATGGATGCGCAGGCGATCACCACGCCGTCGTCCTCCGGCTCATAGCTGCTCCAGACCTGGTACTTGCCGATGTAGAAGCCCAGATTTTCCTTCAGGATCGGTCCGTGTAGCGGGCAGATCGTCGCGATGTCGAGCGTCGCGGCCTTCTTCAGCAGCGCCTGCACCTGCGCGCCGTATTTGCCGACGATGTTCATGTAGTAGCGCCTTGCCTCACAGGTCCAGTCCTCATCTTTGTCGAGCGCCCCGAATTTTCCGAAACCATCAGCCGAGAACAGAATCTTCTCGCTCTGCTCATATGTCACCATGACCTCCGGCCAGTGCACCATCGGCGCCATGAAGAACTGCAGCGTGTGGCTGCCGAGGGAGAGCGTTTCGCCTTCGCCCACCGTGACGGTGCGGCTCTCCGGAAGCTCCATGTCGAAGAACTGCGGCATCATCTGGAACGTCTTTTTGTTGGCGACGAGCTTCATGTCCGGGAACAGCTCCGCGAGCGTCTGCACGTTGCCCGCGTGGTCCGGCTCCAGATGTTGGATCACAAGGTAGTCCGGCTTTTTGTCGCCGAGCGCCTTTTTGACGTTGGCGAGCCATTCTTCAGTGCCGCGCTTGTCCACGGTGTCCATGACCGCGATCTTGTCGTCAAAGATAATGTAGGAATTGTAGGAGACTCCGTTTGGCACGACGTACTGGCTCTCGAACAGGTCGATGGTCTTGTCGTCCACGCCTACATAGACGACGGAGTCGGAAATAAATGTGTCTTTCATAGAATCCTCCTGAAATAGATGTAATGATGTATAGAACAAAGCGGGCGAGCCCGCTTCAGCTCTCGCAGGAAAGGATACAGGCTCGGCGCTCACAGGAGCTCTTTCATGACGAACTCGTAGATCTCCTGGCATTTTTGCCTCCAGTTGCCGCAGGCGGCGCGCGCCTGCGCCTCATCGGGCACCGTGACCGTCAGCTCGATCGGGTTGGAATACTTTTCCCTCACCACACAGTGGACCGAGTATTCGTCCGCCGTGTTTTTGTAATAATCCGCGACGACGGAGACCTCGTCGCGCAGCTGCATTTTGTTGTCCTGAAGATATCGGTCGATGTCCTCGCGGATCGGATCGGAAATGCGGGAGTGGAAATAGCGCAGGGCTTCCTCGCCGGCTTCGGTCATCGTGAAATAGGAACAGTTGCGGACCGTTTCCTGGCGGATCATCTCGCTCTCGACCAGTTCGGAGAGCACGGACTGGAGCGTGAAATAGCTGGTATAGCCGCGCCCCAGCACGAACTCCGAGATCTGGGAATTTGTCAGCGGAAAATCGACTTTCTGCAGCATGTACAGAACGATCAGTTTATAGAGGGTGAAAGGTTCCGGCATGGCGGGACACCTCCTTGGCTCAGATCTTTCGTGAACCGCACGCCCGGGGAACCCTCACAGGGCGCAAGGCTTTCATGAGATTATATCACCGCGTGCCCGATTAGTAAAGTTTGGATAAGACAATTTATAATAAAATCTAATGGAGGGAAAGAGAAGATTTTGGCACAATCTGGCTGTTGGTGAACTGAACAGTTTTGTTAAAGTAAAAGACACCCATACAAATACATGCATGAGTGCCTTTCAACCATAATCAATATGGTTCTCTCGATGCAAGTATATTACCATATGAAAAAAAATATTACAACATTTAAAATAGTTTTTTTTCCCATGTTTAATTGCAAAATATCAATAAAAAAAGCATTATTTTTTGTTTTATCATTCTATTTGTCAAATTTATTATAGTCGATCTCATCCTTCGGAAGCCTAAGTAATACATCTAAATCTGATATATTTCTAATTCCCATTTGTGCACGTACATATTCGAAGGCATGAGGATGTATTTTGGATTGCAGGTTTGTCAACATCGATTTTAGTTCGTTTATGAACTGTTTATATTCTGATTTTGGTAAATAATATTTAAAGTACACCAGGAGATCAAATATTTTCTGATTCAAGTCCCGTGAATACCCGCGGCTAAGCATACCGAAATATTTTTCCAATATTCTTCCAGAATGTCCATATCGATCTTGTGCTCTGGATAAACAATAAACGCGTTCGTTATGGGCGCATGAATTTCGTATTTTTCGCATCCAATGCAGACTGCCTATGAGGAGCTTGACATTGGGATGACCATTTGTGTCTTCAAGGCCATAAAGATGGCATAAAGAGTGAGAGACGTCAGTTGGACTAGCAGCGACTATGTCTATAAAAGTAGAAAAATTGACTACTTTTACCATAATCCAGGTAGGGATTTGTTTGTGGTGATCCATATAGAATTTTACATAGTCTAATTTACTATTATTTAAATCTTTATATGCGTTACAAATTACATTCATTTTAGTTTGCAGCGACACATTTGGGGAATAAGCATTAATATCATACCAGGGAATATCTCCATTATTATTACATTCGTCAAATTTATAACCAGTTAAGGTCCGGGTTTCCTCTTCAATTTGCGTGATATACCTTAGTAAAAAAGATCTTAGTTGATCGTCGAATTTTTTGACCGCCTGTAGTTGATTAATGGATGTATTGGTTATGTAGGTATGATTTCCATTTGCATCTGTTCCACTGACGAAAGGATTCTTATAACCATTTACGAGATTAAAGTAGCCTGCCCTCACTAAAATCTTTTTGTCAGAAGAGCCCTGACAGGTTATTTTTTTGTCATTTCTTAATTTTCGCATTTGCTGATTATAGGTTAAAAAGAATTTATCATCATTCATACACGAAAGCTCCATTTCTTTTGATTTTTTTAAACACCGCGACAGGATGATCTTTGGAATCTTTGATGATTATTAAATCACCTTTTTTCTTGATTCTAATATATCATGGACGTGTCATTTATGAAACATCAAATATTGAAAAACAGGAAAATTATCATAAAAGACATAATCAAGAATGTAAGTCTGCAAATAAAAAGTCAAGCAGAAATTTGTGAACTTTGAAAATTTTATACAGGCTGAAAAAAGGGATCAAAACAAGACCACCGCTTGGCGCTGGCCTGATGTAGAAATGAAAGTCCAGATCAGACCTCTTCCGTTCCAGACAGGGAGGCAAGGTATTCCCTTACCCGCCCATAATAAATGCGGAGGAACTTGTTTGCACCGGCGGTCATGTAG
>CANQRR010000006.1 GCA_947626285.1 uncultured Lachnospiraceae bacterium | reverse complement strand
TAAAAGGCCTCCTATGAATTTATTTTATCATAGAAGACCTTGATGGTGTTAATTTACAGAAAAACTTTCATAGACTCTTTTGTGAATCGTTTTTTAAATTCCCATCCAGAGGAACAGGAAAATCAACAGCTCCGCTTGAATATCGACCTGAGTACAATTATGATTACTTAGATAGCCAAGAGGAAAGTAGTGAAGAAGAAATGAATAAACCAACGGTAACGATGTTCTCTGATAGTATCGTTATCTCACAACCGTTTGACTCATTTTTTGATATTTCCGAATTTGTCGAATTTATATCAAAGATACAATACACACTA
Source organism: uncultured Lachnospiraceae bacterium (assembly GCA_947626285.1). Classification (GTDB taxonomy): domain Bacteria; phylum Bacillota; class Clostridia; order Lachnospirales; family Lachnospiraceae; genus Choladousia. The sequence goes on along the minus strand of CANQRR010000006.1, from coordinate 95,471 downwards.
CTTGTAGAAGGTATATTAATTCGAGGAGGGATTAGTATCGGGACATTGTACCACTCAGACAAATATATTTTTGGCACTGCTATTATTTCTGCATACAAGCTTGAAAACGAAAAAGCAATATATCCTCGAATAATCATTGATGAAAGATTAATACAGGAAATAAGTAGAAGAATCGAAAATAAGTTTGAACAATCATTCAAAAGCTACCTGACGATTAACGGAAAAAAGTATTATTGGGTTTCACATGATGATTATTCGATGTCCGAATATAGTCACTATATTCAGACAGACTTTGACGGCGTATACTACATAAACTATTTACAAGATAACCTAAACACAATACAAGGAAGCTCTATAGAATTTCTGGATGTTTCACTCCAATTATTACGAGGCGTTTATGAGGATGAATGTAAAAAAGTAATTCAACTAATTAATAATGGACTTCAAAGTGACGATCCAAAGGTGCAAAAAAAGTATGAATGGTTAAAAGAAAAGTACAACAAGGCCATAAGATATTATTTAAGTACGTACTCGGATTTATTAGACCCTGATAAACAAAAAGAGTTTTTCGATAATTGGAGCAAATTATACGCACAATAAAGGACTCATGCTGAATCGTATGTCAAGAGCAGGCGGCCTTCCCGCCTGTTTTTTTTGCCTTATGAATCTCCGATCCATACAAAAAAAGACGTAAACGACTACATCAAGATGTGTCTGGAGGATGACATCCACATCCATTGCATTTTCAGCTTCTGCCTTTATAATCTTTTCCCTACTTCTTTCCAAAAGGAAAGCACCAGCCGTTTTGACTGATGCTTATTTATTTTATCCTTATTTGTTTCGGAAACAGCTTATATCTATATATAATTTCCTCAACTGGATCATCACCTGATTCAAAATATTTTTTGAAACTATTCCTGATTTCATCATTCATTACACTTTTGAAAGTCTCCATAAACCTTTCAAAAGGACTTTCCTCTTCTCCATCAAAAACAGCCCCAAGCTTTTCAAACACATGGATACTATGTTTATTTTTAGATGATATTCTAACGAGATAATAATCAATCTTTTGCTTGTCAGCCACGGTTTCAGTAAAAATCCGAATCACTTTAGGGGCAAGTCCTTTATTGCGTTCACATTCAAGTAGATCTATTCCAATCTCCGGAGTAATGCTTTCTGGATTCTGTAGTTCTACACTTCCACAATAACTAACATTTCTATAAATTGAATAAATCTTAATATTCCCTTTTAGAACCTGTTCCCACATCGTGTCTTTACATAGAGGATTTAAGAAAAAAGATTTTTCACCATTTAATTGTCTATGCAATTCTGTATATCCTGCCCTATCTTCGTCTGCAACAGGATATATGATAATCTCTCCATTCGTTGCATATATCTCTCTGTTCATCTGTTACCTCTTTAGCATTAGCCTTTTGCCAAAATTGATCACTGTCTCATTCTACCACGCAATCCCCGCTTGTCATCTCAAAACTCATCCAGCACCTTGCCACATCGCCAATCCTTGCCATAAATGGCAAGAGTCATATCTTCCGTAACGAAAGAGAATCGAATTGGTCCGACTCCCTCCAAATTTTATTTCATTGTCCTATATGCGTTTCCCAGTATCCGAAACGTTTTCCTCCTTTGCGGACAATCTTTCCACTGTCTGAAAGCATTTTCATAGTTCGCTTAACAGATGGTACTGATATTTTAGTATTTTCCGCTAATTCTTTCTGAGTTAAAAACGGATTCTGATTCAACAAAGCAACAATTTTATCCGCCAAAGTATCCGCCAAAGTATCAGACTGATCCTTTGGAATCTTTGGCTGATCTATTAATGCACTTTGCAATGCTTTAAAATGAATGCGAATTCCATGCCCCAACAACTCATATACCGGAAGTTCCGCACCTAACTCCTTACAAGCATCACAGATTTTCTGAATACCGCGTCCCCAATGCTCAATATATCCTGCACGATAAAAAACATTGGCTATATCCGGATTATAAGGCTGTGAATCATGCTTTCCCATCAATGTATCAACCGTCCATCCTTCCGGCAGAATACAACTATTACTGATAATCATTGCGTCATCTTCAATGCGAATCTGAATAGACGCCCCGAACATATAGCAATTGTGAATAATAGCATTATAAACCGCCTCTCGTACAGCATCTCTTGCAAATGGATATGTTTCAATCCGCCTGTCGTGCTCAAAGGTAATTTTCGCTTTCAAGTACTTGAGATAAATCAAATCTACCACTTTGTCCGCTGTTGTGATCAGAGATCCTTCCAGCATATCCTGATACTGCAGGTCTGCTCCTTCTCCGAACTTGCCAATCTGCACATGGCTTCCATTCTGAACTATCGCAGGGTCGTGATAAAACAAAAGAACTGCCGAACGTTTCAGTTTGCCGTCTATCATCAAATGCAGTTTATTCAACAATTCTTCATTTGATATATCCAATTCTTCTCGTGTCATTCGTCTTCTGCGGAGAGCTTCTCTGCGAAATATTTTAAAGCTCTCATCATCCAGATCATCCACGGTAATATTATCAACCGTAACGTCTTCCCATCGGAATCCGGTTTTGTTCATAATAAATTCTGATAGCGCAATCCCCGTAAGCTGCTGTTTCGTGCTGCCACTCCGATAATGAAATTCCCCGTGATAGCTAATGGGAAATGTACTTGGCTTAACCTTAATCTCCAAATAATCATTTCCGTTTTTTGTATGTTTATTCACATCAGCGACGATACCAAGTCTGGACTGAATCTTATTCGGAATATCCTCCATCAGTTTTTTGATGTCCTTCACACCGACAACTTTACCGGAATCATTTATTCCTAATATAGATAGTCCCGCCTTGCGCATTGGCAAATCCGCATATCCATTTCAGATATTCATCGCGCCAGGATTCTTTATATTCAATGTTTTGACTCTCTGACATAGAATAATCTCCCATTCACAATCATGTTCAAACTGCTCTGCAATTTATACTGCTCATACCAAACTCTTTATGATTTCTCTAGAATATACTTTATTACTTGTTTTTCTAATTCGGACATTAATTTGGACACTGATTCGGACATTACTGAATTTGAAGCATTATTTACAGCGCTCTCCTTCCGGCAGGGCTTTTAGTTTCTGTTTCCACACCGGATTTCATCAGTTTGCCCATTCCGATGCGGATACTCATCACATAATCCTTCAAAATATTCTTGACAAATATTTTCTTTGCACAGCTATCTCATATTTATCTTTCAAATTATTCAGCATACTGTACCTGATCATTCCTTCCAATTGCATCCTTCCAACCACTATCCCGGGAGCAATTCCCTGAGCTTTTACAAATTGAAGAACACTTCTCTCAGAATCAATTATCCTCAAATCCAAAATCCTGAATCTTCAACGTACGGCAGTTCTCCGACACCGTTCTTACGACAGAAGAAGGTATCCCGTTCGGCGCACTGACACTGACTTCCAAAGTCAACTCAACATTTGCTCCATTTACAGACATCAGATGTTGAATAACCTCTGTGACATAATCGTTCACATTCTTATTCACGCGGGTATTGTCCAACTTCGCAGACATAAAGAATCGCGTATTTTTAGGTGTAGCAGTTCCTCCTGCGCCTTCATCTGTCTGCCCAGAGTTTCCACCTGTTTGTGTCTGTCCGCTCTGATCCTCTGTTGTTCCGCTGCCAGAGCTGCCCGCAGCGCCAAAGATATCCGAATATGTACCACTCGTAGCAGAAGACTTTTGTTCCTCTATGATCTGCTTCATGGCAACAGAAGGCTTCACCAGCAAATCAGAGGGATTGATGGAAAACACTGTATCGTTCAGTTTTAAATCGATATAGCGATCTCCTGCATATCCTGCAGCAAGACCGAAAAATTCAGTTGAAAGGATTCCTCTTCTGATTGCATCTTCCAAAACTCCGTAATTTGCAAGCCTCGGCAGATAACAGTAAGTACAGAGAAACTCCCACAATTTCTTCACTGCAATATCATCGGAATCCTTCCAGAGCAGGTCATCCAGACTCATTTTTAAAAGAGCCGGTGCCCAGTTACTGATAATTTGCTCATTCTGAAGCATCTTTTTTGCCGCTTTGGAAACAATCTCTTCCTCACCGCCACCCAAGTTGCTGATTTCCCATTGGACAGTCTTTATATCCTCATACTGATCAATATACGGAACCAACAGCCAACAATAGGTTTCTTTTATCTTTGTGTCAACAGACTTATTGCTGCGATTCAGGCTGTTCTCAGCCTCTCGAAGCTGTCCCCCGTCCAGATTCAGATCATCCTTATCAGTAATAATAGACTTCCATGCCTCAAACCGCTTCACCTCGACCTGAAGATCATGAAGTTTATCTTGATCCGGAGCCATAAATGCTAGCATATTCCGATATACACGAGGAGAAGACCCTCTCATGTTCAGGTAATCAACAACAGTCGCCAGAGCATTCCCATTGTCCTTTCCATTTACCCGTCGGAACGTATCCTCCGGTCTGAGAACGACCAGCCTTGCAGCCTGTTCATCCGGAATATCATTAGAAGAAGCAGGACAGATATGTAAGCCTGAAAATGGAGACTCTCTGCGCAGTTTTCTAAGCCTTGTCTCAATCTCCATGACAACATCCGCGTCTGATACCTGAGAGGCACGATCCTCAGATGTCTTTCTAAGGGTTGGTTTCGTATCATACCAGAACCGAGTGCCATTCTGATTGTTGTATAAATAAGACAGAGAGCCATGAAGCGTATTCAGCGCATCATTGAAATCCGCAATACTCTGTCCCGGCTGAACAACACCCAACCGGATTCTCGACGCCTCCAGACCACGAAGCGTCTGATCCCGGAGCGCAGAAGTACTCGGCGCACTGCCAAGCATAATCGTTCTGGCAACACGCCTCGCAGCATGCAGTCGACCGTAACGGGTTGTTGACTGGTCTTTCTGGTAGGGAATAGAATCCTTGCCGTCAACTTCACGGTCAATAATGCTGTTCCAGGTGTCCGGCAGATGGCGCACCAACTCATCACGCACATTCGGCGTATTCAGAGGAATCGTCCCAGGCATGATCATTGCGCTGGAATCATTTCCCATCCAAAGCTCGTGGATCACTGCTGCCATCAGGCGTAGAACGCCACGGGTGCGCTGAAAACGCTCCAGGGTCGCCCAATCCCCATACAGGCGGTCAAAAATCTCCGGATGGATCGGATAACAGGATACCATGCGATCCCTGTACTCCACCTCTTTGGTCTCCGTCGGGAAGTCAGAAGAATTCTCCTGGTACAAACTGCTGAAAGCATTACAAACCATATCCCTTGCCTGCGTATCCCTGCAAGGGAGAAACAGCCTGCGCCGGACGACTTCAAATCCCTCGTTCGCCGCCACCGGCTTCCAGATAGATTCCATACGACCAAACGTATGCTCAATAGTCTCCAAAGCTGTCTTTCCGGCTTCTCCGCCAATTTCAATTTCAGATTCCGGAATAGACGCGACTACGATACTGTTTTCGCTTGCCCTTGCAGCTTCCGTTATTTCCTGAATGAAAGTGATAAAGTTATCATAGGAACCTGCCGGGAGTCCGTCGACACCATAAATCTTCTTTGCATAGGCCACCAGCTCATCCATAAGGATCAGACATGGACCGCAATTGTTGAGAAGATTCTTCAGTGCATCAGAACCCGGAGACACCCCTCGCCTGTCGGCGTCGCTCACAATGCTGTAAAGATCTGGTCTTCCGGCTGAAGTGACAAGCTGATAAGCCATCTCACCCCAAATCGTGTTGACCGTATACTTCGGAAGATTCGCCGGATTCTTTTTTCGCGTAGGATCAAGCGACGAGCCGACAATTACCGCAACATTCGCCTTCGGCAATTTGTCAAGTCCAGCCCTTTCCATGATCGGTTTTAAACTGGGGATTCGGTCAATGGAAATGCCACCGCGAACCATATGATAGAGCGCCAGCATACTATGCGTTTTGCCACCGCCAAAAGCCGTTTTCAACTGAATGACCGGTTCTCCGCCCTGCCCGGAGAGTCTCTGAAGAGATTCCACTAACAGGCCTGCCATTCCCTCCGTTACATAGGTACGATTAAAAAACTCAACCGGATCCCTGTACTCAATCGCGCCCTCTCCCCGTGAAACCTGTGCTAAATCAGCGGCAAATTCGGCAACCCGATAACGCCCCTCCGCCACATCCGGGTGGGGCTGTATCACGTCGCGCCAGCTCGGGAGATTCTGTCCAAACGATTTTGTCATGACTCCCTCATTCTGCTTTGCTGCCTTTGCAGGTGTGGAAACAGGAACCGCTGTCGCTGCCGCAGAGCCTTTTTCCGAACCATAGCGCAGCTTCCTGTAGAGTGCACGGATTTCCTCAACGCCCTCTGCGTCAAAAGCTTCACAGATAAGCGCCATCGTATCCAACGCTCTTTCCGCATAGCTCTCGGAAAAATCCTGACCCCCGATATGCGCAGCTTTGTTTCGAACACCGACCAATTCCTTTGCCCATGTACGATAATCCAGTGAAAGTTTTGTCCTGAATACCTCATTCCAGCAGCGATCGATCAGTCGAAGGCAATTCATAACATCCAGAGAGTCGATCAACTCACCATATCCCCCGGATTGAGGCAAATCATACTGATCGCTGAGTGCCTTCAGAACCTCCCTCCACCATCCATTCTTATAGACGCGATTAAACTCCTGTCCGATATAACCGGCCATCAACGGATGCAAAATCCGAAAACCTTTTTGCACAAGTTCATAATTCTCCAGCATATCTCAGTCCTCCTTTGTATCTTTATCGCCGCCAGATGCGATTTCATCTTTTTGCGCTATTGCATTCGTACACTCCTGATAGATCATCTGCAAAGCGTCATGTACGCACATCTCAGAACCATCCGCGTTCAGGACATGTTGAAATTTCGAAAATATCTCCAGTCCCTGTCCCATACACGAGAGAAGTCTATCCTCCGAATCCACATGCGCAGACAGAATTTTCTGAATCTTATCCGGAAGCCCCCGCATAAGCGCATTGATAAAGCCACGCCGCGTAATCTGGCTTTCTCGATCCGTTCCTTTTCTGGCAACAATCAATACTCTCGTCGAATCTGCTTTTTCCGATACTGCTTCCGACCGCATGGGCCATACAGCAGTAACCACGAAACCGACAGAAATCAGACTTTCCAACATATACTCCCATGCAGACTCGTTGCTTCCGGCACTGCTATCCTTTATACACTCCAAGTCATTCTTCCGAAAACAGTAAAACAGCAAAGCCGGATAATCCACTGTACTGCTCGCGTATAGTTTTTCACAAACCGTCTTCATATCCGATCGGTACTTTTCCTCGGCGTCGTCCTTAGACGCCCCATAGTAGGTCGACACGGTAGACAGCTCGTCCTTCGGTGTGACCATCGGAACAAACATCTTTGGATAAGTATCTTTCAGACTGCGCCGAAGCCATATGTAAAAAAAACCAGACAGGTCAGCATAGCCGATGTCTCTATAATAAGGCAGTTCTGTGCAGACTAACACATTCTGCGGATGCTCCATCGTGACTGCATTGTCCTGAAATACCACTGACGGGATTTTGCAGTCCAGACACTCTATACTCTCTGTCACGCTTTTCAGCATGGATTTAAAGTTGCCCGACACGTTGGAAAATGGATTGCCCTCCGCAAACGTCCAGATCATCGGGATGGCCTGCCGCCCAAATGTACTGCGGATATTTGCACCGGCAGTTCGCCACGAACACATAGAGCTGTTATAATCAGCCATTTTATCCACTACAAAAGACAGATAAACACCGATCGCCTGTCCGTAGGCAAGGGCTCCCGTCCCGCCTTCTTCCAGAGAATCTTCCTCTTCGCTCATGCCTGCCGCCAGTGCCGCAGACACCGCCATATCCTGTGCCTCTCGGACCAAGTCGCTGAATGTGGACAACATCTGCATCTGCCTCGAAGTAAAAAGATCCGCATATTCTGTGATTCCAAAGCCAGGCGGGGAAAACCAATGTGCATTGTCTGGTATGCTTCCAGGCGGGACATCCTCCAGCATCTTAATTTCAGCGGCTGCTCTCTGCGTCTCATCCGGCATGTAAAAAAATTTTCCGCCGTTTGTATTTGTAACAACGGCCATCATCTCCGCACCAAGTTCATGTGCCGCTCCCATCTTCTTAATGTATTCGTCCGTTGTTACCTCGCCACACACTGGGCAGCGAAATTTCGCACCGTTGCTGCCGATTTTATTGCTCTCTTTCCCGTCTGGACAATCGCCCTCGTGTATCTCAAAATGGAGCCTGCCTTCTTTGAAAACTGGTTCAGCCCAATGCTGGGACGTCTTGGACTTATTCAGAAGATAGGAACTCCCCAGCGGAATCCGACAATTGCAAGCCGGATTCGGACACTTCACCGTTCGTACCCACAGCCATGTGAACGGGGTTTCCCCGTTTTCCATTTGCGGATATCTATTCGCCAGTCGCGCACGTGCCCGATTCTCCATCCACTCGCCGTAAAATCGGACATCCTCCGCAAGACCTTCCGCACCAGTATAGACAATGCGCTCCGCTGCACCCGGATGAACCGGCCGCAAAGATGCAAAACGAGCAGGAATGTCTATCGCAGCTCTTGTCATCATCGCCGCCACCGGATTCAGATCGTTTGCCGCAGCTTTCAATCCAAGCCTTCCGGCGGCAATAGGGATACCTCCAAATCCTGCAAACGGATCCCAGACAGTCGGCAGCGTATCGCACTCGTCTAATCTGCTACGCACAGTTTCAAGCGCATCCTTATCACCGAAAGCGACTTCTGCCAACAGCGTCATATCCGCCTTCTTCGTTTCATCGGAAAAATCCAGCATAGCAGCTGTCAATGCAGCCAAAGAAGATGCTTCCGGACTACGCCCCCACCACATATGAAGATTCGCCGGATGGCCGGCTTTCCCTGCCTTTTCCCGAATCGCCGCATCGTTGATTTCTGATAAGGGGAGTGCTGTCTCTATTATCTTGTTCACAGGAGAAAATCTCCTTTCTCAATCTATATGATAAAATGTTTCCCTCTCGCCATCGCCTCATTCATGACAATAAGGCTGGACTTCCATATTTTTATCTCATTCTTCAATTCACACCTGAATTTATCCTGAAACGGAATCAGCCATTCTTTCTCAGCTTCTTTTACCACCAGCACCAACACAATCTCCAAAGCAGACATATCCGTCTGTCTTAATACCTCCGGTACACCTTCCGTCTCATAACGCTGAAATAAAATATTAGAATAAAGCGTAAGCGAATGCCGCATTTTCAAAACGATATCTTGTATGTATTCATCATATTTTACCTTTTTCTCTTTAGGGGTATCTGCCTCTATCTGTTTCGGGCATGATGATTTTGCCTCAACAAAAAACAGTTTACTGCCCCGACGCAAAATAAATTCACAGCTCTTAATCCCATTTGGCATAAGCTTTTTCGTGTACTGACCGCTCTTTTCCAAATGGAATACTTGTTCCTCTGCATATGCACCAAACTGCATACCTGATTCCGAAATGACAACCGCCATCAAAGCACCTCCTCAATTTCCTGCTCATACAGGCGAATGGAAGTGTCAATGATCGTATTCTCCGGCATTCCATCATGCAGATCGCAGACATGTATCGGCTGTTCTTTGTCTTTGCTCAAAGAAATACAACTCACTAGCCCCGGTTTTCTCATTGCAATTAGATAAAGCTTTTTTATCACAAAATAGGAATGACTGGCAATGAACACCTGAAGTCCCATATCATTTGCAATGGTATCAATCATATCCAGGAACTGGCAGATTGCTTCCGGATGCAACGCAGACTCAATTTCATCGATGAAAATAATCGAATCGCTATTCAGGTATCTGTTTGCCAGCAACCGATCCATGATCGCAACCTTTTTCACTCCCTCGGAAGTCGCGCCTATCGAAAACTTCTGGTTCTTTTTATTCTTGTAAAACCATTTGCCGGCTTCTTCGTCATAGTCTACTTTACCATCGATTACATTGCTGACTACTTTTCGCGAGTCGGCAAATGCTGTATAATTCCTTCCTCCTCGTGAAGGAGAAATTCTCAACGCCTTCACAAGATCATAATAAGTATCGTCAAAGCCAAACGACTTGTCCACTTCTCTTGACTTTAAGATAACAGAAAAGAGAGATAAAACTTCCTTAGCCGGAATGTAGACAGAGTTACCCTCTTTTCCTTTTTCAGACGCCGAAGCCGTTCCCACCTTGCTGGACGCACTCTGTGAAAACTGATAATTAATCTCATCATTTCCCAATCGCATATTCATACTCAGTCCATCTTCGGCCGTCTTCGTCACCATGTCGCCCAACTTTTCTACCTGAAACGTCCATCTCAATTTTTCCGAAAGAACCTCACTTATGGTTTTGATATCATCCCCTCGCTTATATTCTTCCAAGGAGCGAACCGCAGAATAAAGGGCTTTCAGAAAAAAAGTTTTCCCTGTCCCATTTTCTCCTATTATGAGATTGATATTTGCGAACTGATTGCTGGAAAAATTCTCGATCATTCCAAAATTTTTCAACTGAACTTCACTAATTCTATACCCCATATTCTTTGCCCTCCCAGATTACTTTATTTTTCAAAAAACTTTTTATAAAAGTATATCCATTCCCTATCATTTAGTCAAAACTTCTTTATTTCTAGACTTTTTAATATAGTAGTATTCAGAAATATATCTCCAAATTTTTTAGATTTTGAGCAAATAGTTCTAATGTCTTTTCGGCAGATGTATTCTGTATTTTGGCAATATAATTCAGCACCGTCTTATCCCACGGGAAAAAGGGTCTATTATTTATTACGGCAAATGGTCCATCTGTTTCTGGCAACATTTTTGTCACAGGAATACGACTGATAATCTCTTGTCCGTGCTTACTCATACACATCTTAGGATTTATGCTAAACCAACACCCAAGTTCTATAGCCCGCTCAAGGTCTTTATTTGTTCCGGTAAACCAATGTAATATTGGTTTATTTAATACAAGCGTTTTCTCAATTATATCAAGAACTGCTTTTGTTGCATTTCTAGAATGAACGCTGATAATACGTCCATTGCGTTTTTCAGCCTCAATCAATGATTCCTCAAAAAATTTTGATTGAATATCCAACGAACTTAAATATTGCTGAGATCCATCGATTCCTATTTCGCCTAAATGACTACTTGTTTTTATATTTTCCAAAAACATATCCCATTCATTAAGACGCTTTAAAAGTAACTCTGGATGAAAACCTAATGCCACTCGCACTCTTGGTTCTCCCTTAAAATACTGCAACGTTTTTACATAAGCTCTTGGGCTAGTGGTAACTGCAAGTACATCGATCTTTCTTATTCGTACTTCTTCAAATACAGTTATCGGATTTGGGTATAAATCCAAATGACAATGATAGTCAATCATAATACACCCTCTTCTTTTAATAAATCGCGTATTTCACATAATCCACGCTCAAATACAGAAACATATTTTTCTCTTTCCTGACCATCCGCAAAACTTAATTCTCCGCTAATCAAACTTTCAATTCCGTATTTTTCGTATTGAGTCACTGCCATTGCCGCCGCTGCAGTATCAGGTGATGGAGAAAATTTAATATTAGCAGTACAATATCCTCTTTCTGTCTGATCTTTGATTTGCGCCTTTAAGAATGAAGCTCTTCTAACAAGGCACGGAATACAAACCCCACAATGCCGGTATCCATGTCGATTGTATTTTCCGCAACTCGTCGTCCCCATAATCAACCGTTTCATTAAATCTTGATTTTTACATTCCTGCAATACCTCGCCCTTAGTCTTATACCGGTACGGTAACTCTAATTTCACATTGATGCCGACATCATTCCAGATTTCCTGTAAGATTTTCATATATATTGGATGCGTTGTTTTGGTACTCAGACTCCCCATTCGCAACGGATCTAAAGGAATATTCAAACTGATAAATCCATTTTCTGGAACAAAAATCTCCTTTTGTTTATTCGGAAGATTGCTAATTCCACATGATGCCAATAAAGCAAATGCAAAAAATATGATTGATCTTGCCCTTGTTGAGTTTTCCAAGGAGCCTTCTCTATTAACATAACAGCTCCATTGGCATAAATTATTATCACCTAAAACTGCTGCATATTCCTTCTGATGTTCCGCATCTCCACGAACAACTTGTGATACAAGCAAAGGATTTTTGCCACTTTCATGCAAATCTATCGCACCTACTAAACTATCCATTCCACCGGAAAGAAGACATACACAATCTTGTTTATGCATCGGGTATTCGTCCCTCATCAAAAGCGATTCCGGTAATGATTCTAAATTAAGTGACCAGAAATCCCCACTTAAAAAACGCAATACCCATTCCAATTTTTCTTTAACTCTTTCCCATTTTTCTGGCTCGTGCAAAAATGTTGTAAGTTCAATTTGTCTCGTCCAACCATCGGGACTATTTTTACGCAAAACAGCCCTATCAGCGGCCACCACCGACATTGCTAATATGACAAAATCAAAAGCTTCTACCGTGGGACATATTTTCGACCGTCGTAGTTCCTTCAATAGTCCATTCCCCACATGTCCATCAGAAACAGATTTATCTTCTGGCACAGAGAATAATTCAAAGTAAAAAGTATCCTTCTTCCGCTCCTTTGGAACGCACGACTTTGTATAACAATATACCTTATTCATACTCCCACCTCATATGTCTCAAATGTGTTTCTAATAGTCTGAGAAAAAAGCTTCTCAATGTTGATTTTTTGATCATTCGTTGATCTGATTTTATTCATCTGAGTTGATATTTCTACTTGAATAAATTTTCTCATTTCATTCATGCGCTCAATTCGTTCTGGATACGGAATATCAGCTTTTTCAAATGCCTGTCCAATATCCGTTTGAATTCGATGAAACGCTTCAATCCCTAAGTATGAACTTGTCAATTTCCAAATTTCATCTTCACTCAACTGTAAAAAATCCGCATATGGATTCTTAGATAAAAATTCAGTCAATGCTACTGAGGCCGACCTTCTGGACGAAACTTCATCCAAACTGCCGCCAGTGGGACACACATATTTCACGATTGCATCAACTATTTGGGTAGCATCTGCTCCTCGCTGTTTCAATTCCGAAAGCGTTCTTCCGAGTTCAAATTCAGTACCATTTCTCAATGCCTGAAATGTGTTAAATATATTGGATGCTGTTCTTACGGAAGAACGCATACGGCGCGAAATATTTCTTGCTCCGCCCATTCCCGTTTTTGAATAATGACCTAAACTTTTGCGTAAAGCATTGTGAGATCCAGACCTCACATATTCCCCAAAAGCTTTCCTTGCATTGCCAAAACGCGCTTTTGGAGCAATAATAGAATTCTGATTTAAATTATCGTTTTCAATATTTTCTATGCCTTGAGTTTCTTTTCCATCAGGATTTATGTCGTCAAGCCAAGGTGGGTCAAAGGAAACTCCAGACCCCGGTCCATTACTAGAAGCTGATGTTCCCATACGTCAATCCCCCTGTTTTCGTTTAATAATAGTCTTTGTTGGCCTTGGTGTATCAGCATCATTGAGCCAATTTTGGAGTAAATCCTTCGCCCACTTTTTTTCACCAATGGCACTTGCTATTGGCGCGGTTCTGGCATTCGCAGGTATTTCCGCAAGAACCATTGCCAGTTTTGGTCCCAAGGCTGGGAAAGCCTCTATAATCTGTAATTCGGCCCCAAGAGATCCAATTTCCCACTGGTTATTCCGGCTAATGCTAGCAATACGATTAAAAAGCTGTTCTGCCTCCCGTTCACCAATCTTCTTAAGTTTTTCAACTAAATCTTTTATGATGTCTACACTATCAATCTTTTTCAATGCATCAAACAAAAGCTTTCCTTCAGCCGATAATTCATCATAAGCCGCAAACGTAATAGCTTTATCTCGACTTAGATATAGTAACGGTCTCAAGTCATGTTCGCTTAATTGTGGTTCCAATAGAAGCCAACTTTTCATAAACTCGGAATCCCAAGTCGCATCTGGTGCAATATACTGCTTTTCATCTTTTAGTTCAGATTCAATTTTCTGAATGATTTCTGGTTTTCCATTTTTAGATTCTGCTACTATCTTTGACAAATAATCAAACGCGCCCACAGATCCGCATCTTTCAAATAGAAGCATTTTTACCAGAATCTTTGGATCAGATGTAATACCATTTAGTTCCGCTACTTTTTTTCTAATCTCAAGAGCATTTAAAAATCTTTTTATCAAACGTGGATTTCCTTTGATATTTTCAGCGGTAGCAAGAATCCCCGCTAGCTGATCTGCAATAGATATATATACTTCCATTCCTTCTATCTTTTCTTGTTGAAAAACAGTTGCAAGAGAATCTGCAGTTATCTCCTTTTCCCAAGCTTTAGTAAGCAAATCTGCCAAATTATTTTGAATCTTCTTCTGAGTATTCTCTAATATCTTCTTCTCTCGAGCTATTGATTCAAAAAATAATTGTGTCATGTAAATCTTTATCTCTGCAATGCCAAGCCGAGGAACCTTGATTGGAACCTGTATTAGCTTATCAAAATAGCTGGTTACAAGATCATCAGACAAATCTACATTACCAAAGTGTGCGCGCACCCCATTCCTGATCATCTGCTCATCAGCAGCAATAATAAATGCCGTTCTTTCCACAAAAAGGAGTAATCGCATTGCCTCCAAAGTAGAAATGGCCGTCTCCGGCAGGCATCTATCAAGGTCATCAACTAATACCACAAGCTTGACATCTAATTTTTCAAGAATCTCCTCAAATTCTTTTCGCAATTTATCAATTTGCTGCGTTGCCGATTCCGTCGGTGCTTCTTTTAATATTCCGTCAAAAGAAGTTACTAAGTTTTCCCAAGTATCACTAAGTTTATCTGTATTTTCTTTAATACTATTCGAATCTTTACTATTCTTAAGAGTTGAAATTACATCAGCAATAGCCCCAAACGAAGCAAATCCAGGCATTAATCCCGCAAGCAACGGGATACTTATTTTGGCCGCTTTGAGCCAGTTTACTCGTTTTGTAAAAGAGATAAACTTATTCCAAAATGGCTTATCTTCTTTTTCAATATTATGTGCTTCCATTACATTAGCCAATTTTTGAGAAACGGCTTGAAGTAATGCTGACTTAGCATCCTCATATCCTTGATAAAGCCACGCATTGAACTCTATAAAAATGTAGTGACGCACTTCTTCTGAATCCTTTTCTTCAAGGTCCCGTCCAATCATTTTTATCATTGATGATTTTCCTGTTCCCCAGCTACCAGACACCCCTATTGAAATCGGATTATTCCCTGATTCAATAATAAGTTCTGCAATAGTATTGGAAATAGCAGAAAAATGCAAATAATCTGTGGTAGTTTCAATATCATTCCACATCTAATTATCCTCCAAACATATAATACTCCGAAAATTTAAAGTGCTCTTTATTACCTTTGCTTCTCATCAACCCCTCCCTCCATATACAAATGGACTTATAAACTATCTTCCATCTAAAATAATCTATGTTAAATTGCATTTATTCAATCTTGTTGCCCAAGCATCCCGGTAGAAAACAAATCAAGCTGCTCCGGCACAGCTTCTTTCAAAGCGGCGGCTCGCGCCTGAATATCCGGCCATGCTACCACAAGCGCATTGTAGGCATACGCTTCATTCGTCCAATTCTTGCGTTCCGCAATCGTATAAAGACGATATGCTAAATCTTTCGCTCGCTCTCCGTTGGAGCCGAAGATGTCTGCCAGAATCTTTGCGCAGGCTTCGATTCCGCCTTTCGCCATTGCATATGTAAGCTGTTGGGTCAACATCCAAATGCACTGCTCATTAGAATCCACTTTTTCCGTCATTTCTGTGCGATCAATCAAATGTACAATACCGGCTTTTGCGTAAAGAACCCCATGAGACGCCATCATCGGAATAGACGTACTTTTAGCAGTCGCAAGAATTTCAGCTTCACCGTATTTGATGTCATTGAATGCGTTCTGCATATACAAGTCCACACAAAAGCGACTAGCAGAATCCATATCCCCTACCTGCTCATTGAAGTACAAGTCAATTTCCTCATTAATAATTCTCAACGCGCTACGGACTGACATAGGCGTTCCGTCTGCATCCAATACCTGTGCGTAACGGGAAAAAACACCCATTCCTGGACCTATGGCTGATTGTGCTAAATCTACAGGAGCAATATTGCTTTCCTGTAATTTTTTTAGTGCGGGTCGTAACTCTCTCCGTAACGTATTGACTAAGTTTCGCCGAGTTATCCGAGGTGCATCTGGCCCTCGCTTGCGACAAACCAACACAATAGAAGATGCAAGTGCATTTGTTCCACTGGCAATAGAACGATTTGCCATTTCTGTTCTCATCGGCCAAGTTCCGGTGATAGCAAATCCAGCATTGACAATAGCTCCAAGCATTGTCTCCCATCCCGAAGAAGCTGTACCACTATCATCAGAATCGCTTTGCTTATAGGCATAGTATATTGTTACAGGGATATTATCCTGAGCGTACTGATACATTTGCTTACAAGCCGAGAGCATACCATTCTCAAAAAAATCTTTCGCTTTTTCTACGCTTCCATCATGGCGATATGGCGTAGCAATAAGTTCATCTGTTTTCGGGACTAACAATGTATTGAATAGTTCCGGATAAGTATTTCGTAAGGATTGACGCATCCAAACATAGAAATAATCTGACAAATCAGCATACCCAATATTGTCATAATAAGGTGGGTCTGTTGAAATCATAATGTTTCTTAACCCATTATCCTGTTGTGCATCAAATTGAGCGGCTATTCCTGTGCCTGACTCGGCAGGTAAGCGTTCTATTGCTTTTGCTACATTTTCTAATGCAACACTAATATCACCTGCTGCGTTATTAAATACGTTGTTCTCAGCATAATCCCAAACCATTGGAATTGCTTGCCTTGCAAATAATGGGATAACTTGCGTCTTATTAATTGTCCAACGGCATAAACTATTATTGGAATTAACCATCCTACTCATACCAAAAGCCAAATATACACTAATAGCTTCTGCATATGCTCTTGCGCCATATCCACCATTACAAAGATGAATATGATCGTTTATCCATCCATTTCTAACTGCATCTACTTCAACTTTTTCTTGTGCTTCTGAAACGAGGTTGCAAAAAGTAGTCAATGCAATAAGCTGTCTATTAGTAAAAAGTTTATCATATGTATCTAAGCCATAATTCACACACCATATGTTACGCGGGTCATAAGGTAGGGATTGCTCTGGATACTCGCTTTCGGGTCTTGTACATTGTGCTGCTCTTATATGTTCCTCTGTCGGCGAAACATAAATTCTTCCATTTCTACCATCGGCAACAATTCCCATGAGCGTTGCGCCCATTCTACCATTAATAGATTCTTGCTTTATATAATCGTCCGTTGTCGATTCTCCGCACATAATACATTTGAATTTTGCTCCACGAGCTGTTTTGGGAGCTTCAGGTATTGTTCCTTTTCCCAGTCTTACTTTATAGGATATAGTTTTATTTGCATAATCAAATTGTGGCTCGACCCATGCTTCACTTCCTTTTTTCTTAGATAACTCAAAGCTACTTGCCAGTGGCATATCACAACCACAAGCAGGGTTAGGACATTTCACTGTTCTCGCCCAAATCCATGCTATAACAGTTGCCTCTCCTTCTCCTTGTTCTTTTGGGACTTTAATCTTAGGATAAAGGTGTCCAATGCGCTTGAGCGCCTCCTGTTTCATCCATTCTCCATAATAGCGCACATCTTCCGCAAGCCCTTGTGCGCGACTCCAGGTCTGCGCCATATAACTCGTATTCGCCTCAGGATTGACAGGAGCTTTGCCAGCAAACCGGGGAGGAATCTCAATCATAGCCTTGTTAATCATGACTGCCACGGGATTCAAATCATGGGCATAAACTTTCAGCCCCAACCGTTGAGCCTCCAACGGAATCGCACCGCCGCCAGCAAAGGGGTCTAACAATTCAGGCGGGTTTCCATTCGTGGATTTTAGGATTTCTTCTTTTGCTGCTTCCAGTATGTGTTCATTATTGGAGTTTTCCCAAACAACCAGCTCCTCCAAAATTTTGAAAAGTCGCTGGCGCTCACGATTTTGTTCCTCCTCAGTAGGAAACTTTTCCGGATGAGAGGACGGATCATCCACTAAACTTGCCCATATTACTGCACGAGCCGCAGCCAGCGGACGCCGCGCCCACCATAAATGTAGCGTAGACGGATGACCAAAGCGAATTGATTTTTCTCGTGCTGATTCTGCGTTAATTTTTTCCAGAGGCAATGCCACCTCGATCAGCTTTTTCGTTGCCATATCATTTACCTCACCTATTCAGAAACAGATGTCCCTGATTCTTCAAACCATTGCCGCAGTTTTTCCTGTAACAATTTTTTATGCTGTCTCAATTGTCCAATGGATGATTGGATAATCTTTTCATTGTGTTAACGATACACTTGATAAAATTTTCTCACTCCTGATAAACAATTTTCGCATTTTGGATTAACTCCACGATGCTGAAATTCCTGCTCACTTCCATGAACCCAGGTTTATCTATGCCGCTAAACGGTTCTTTCAGATAAACCGTGTGCGTTTTTTCCTCATCCACCTCGACGATTGCCAGAATGAATTCCTCCGGCTTATTGAGCGCTGTCAACATTTCATTTTTGCTGACGGTAACAGTCGTTGCACCCTTTGCACGGCCTTTCACCTCAATCATACGTAAGGCGTAGGCTGTAAGTCGTTTCCGCATTGCTTCCGGCACATAAGATTCCACATCGTAGCCGCACTTTGCCGCGCTGACGTCCTTCGGTGCGTACCCCAGAGAAGTCTCAATCTGAAGCACCGCGTTCATTGCAGCATATTCAACGGCCTGTCGATCGCCAGTTTCAAAAGTACCCGGAGTGCTGCTTCCCGTCAAAGTCCGCAACAATCCTTTCGGGATGATCAGCGCACCGCCGGTCACGACCGGAGGCATCGGCGTAATCTGCCGCTCCTTTTCGATCTCTGCAAACCGCGCCTGCATTCGACCTGTCAGATCGTCCGCGCGGCGGGATGCCAGAGTGGAATTCAATTTGGAATTGACCTTTCCCGCAGCTTCTTTCTGCTGCAACTCACCGGCACGGTAATCCCAATACTGGATCTCCGCGGTCATTCTGTCTTTCACCGCTTTGGCAGTTTTATCCAGCATTGTCTCCTTGTGCTCTTTCACTTCCGCAAAGTGCGCCGGGATCAGATTCGTGATGGCATAGGTCTTTGCCATATCCTCCACACCGGAGCAGAGCCATTGCTGCGTCTTTGCCCATTTCAGGACAGCAGCCGACTCCGCCTCATCCGCTGCCCGATAATCGAGATAAGGAGCATATCCGGCGCCGGTCGATTGTCCCTGTTCGTCCAATTCCACGAAATGAATGTGTTTCGAAACCGTGCGTCTGCTTCCGTCTTTCAAAATAATTCCGTCCTGTATGGAATCCTCTATGTAGAACAGAATCCGGGCAGAGGTACTATAATCATTTTCATCAATGAACACTGCCCCTCGTTTCATCACGTCTACATTGCGTTCGCGAACCAGATCCAACGTGGCATCCAGCAATGGATGTCCGGGACAAATCAACGCAGCTGGAGCGAGCCCCTGAATGTTACAAAACTCTTTGTCAAAACAGACTCGCTCATAACGGTTCAGCACTGGCTCTCCATAGCCGATTTGCGTATCGCGGTTGCGCACAGCATAGGGGACGGAAGTGATCTCATACCGACCTTTCTCCCTGCGCCGAATTTTTCCGCCCACCGACTGGAACGCCTCCACGAAAAATGCTTCGATGAAGTGCGGCTGAAGCTTGTGCGCCTCCATGCGCTCCATGTCTTCTTTGATTGCCATGACCGTATGAACATCCATCACGTCGTCAGTCAATGCATTTTCTTTGATCAGCTTTTCAAACTCGTCACGGTTGATGGTGTTGTCCACCACCTCATTCAAACGAGCCCTGACTTTCGGATCGTTGCCGTACCGTACTGCTTCGATCAGCAGCTCACGCAGCGATCGATTGTCAAAAGTCATCTTGCCAAGTATATCAAACACTTTGCCGCCGAGCGCCTGACGTTCTTCCTCCAGTTTTCGAAACAGGCATTGAAACACAAAGCCTTCCCGCGTCTCGGAAGCAACCAGATTCCATAAATGACAGACTTCCGTCTGTCCGATACGATGGATACGGCCAAAGCGCTGCTCCAGACGGTTCGGGTTCCACGGCAGATCATAGTTGATCATCAAATGCGCTCTTTGTAGATTGATACCTTCACCGGCGGCATCCGTCGCAATCAGGACGCGAACGCCGATGTCCTGCTTGAAAAGCTGCTCCGCCTTTCTTCGCTCATCGCGAAGCATACCTCCATGAATGGTGATTACAGCTTCCTCGCTTCCCAGAAGAGAGCGGATTTTATTGGTTAGATAATTCAAGGTATCCCTGTGTTCGGTAAAGATGATAAGCTTCTCCCGCTGTCCATCAGAACCAAACATCCTGTCATTATCCTGAAGCAGCCTGGACAGTTCCTCCCATTTGCGGTCAATGCCGCTTATGCGCACCTGATTCGCCATCTGTTCCAATCTCTTCAAGGTTTTGATTTCTGCTTCCAGCTCCGCGATAGTCGCAGCGGCAGAAGCATGGTCAACCACTCTTTCCTCCATCTCCTCCTGCTCATTTGATGGGAGGTCGTCATCGTCAAGATCAGCAAAGTCCGCCGTTATGTCCGCAGCCCGTTTCCCGAGTCGTTCTTCCGCCAGACGATGTTCCAAACGTTCCCTGCGCCT
Organism: uncultured Lachnospiraceae bacterium; assembly: GCA_947626285.1. Taxonomy (GTDB): domain Bacteria; phylum Bacillota; class Clostridia; order Lachnospirales; family Lachnospiraceae; genus Choladousia. Next base: position 74,633 of record CANQRR010000006.1, on the reverse strand, counting down.
GCGGAGCGATTGATAGATCGCCTCTGGGGAAGACGCAAGCCGGCGCTGCAGAATCGTCAACGCGAAGCCAACTGTCGTCTTTCGCTCGTTATTCAGCTTATCCGCCCTGTTAAATTCCTCCTGCACATAGTCCGTCACGGCGGCATAAAGCTTTGCTTCCTTGTCGGAGAGATTGTAATTTACCGTATAGGCAATCCTTTCCGGAAACAGGCGTTTGCCGTCAAATTTCAAAAGTTCTTCCTTCACAAGACGGCGCATCACATCGCTGACGTCAATCGCCTGCTGAGAATTTCCATGTGTTCCCTCAAAACGATCCGGATCGACCAGAGACAGGAACAGATGAAAGTCTTCTTCCTTTCCGTTGTGTGGCGTTGCAGTCAACAGTAAGAAGTTCTTTGTAATGTTGGAAAGCAGTCTGCCCAGCAGAAATCTTCGCGTGTATTTTACTTCGCCGCCCCAGACTGTTGCAGACATTTTGTGCGCCTCATCACAGACGATCAAATCCCATTCGGAAACTTTGAGCTTTTCCTGAATATCATCATTTCTGGCTAGCTTATCCAGGCGACAGATACACAGATCCACCTCGTTAAACACGTTTCCGGTCGCAGCAGATTCAATCCTGTCATTTGTCAGAATTTCAAAATGCAAATGAAACTTCTGAAATAACTCATCCTGCCACTGCTCCACAAGGCTGCCGGGAGACACGATCAGGCAGCGCTTCAGGGAGCCGCGGGCAATCAATTCCTTTATAAACAGACCTGTCATGATTGTCTTGCCGGCGCCAGGATCGTCCGCCAGCACAAATCTCAGCGGGAGCCTAGGAAGCATCTCCTGATAAACCGCAGAAATCTGGTGCGGCAACGGCTCCACGGATGAAGTATGTACAGCAAGGTAGGGATCAAATAAGTGCGCGAGCCCAATCCTGTATGCCTCCGACGCAAGGCGCATCCGATTTCCGTCTGCATCAAAACTCCACGGAAGATGGTTATCTTTAACCTGGATGTTCCCTTCGTTTTCGCGATAGAGCAATTGCGTCCCCGGAACACCCATACTGTTTTTATATGTAATCTCTATGACATTTGTACCGTACCATTGAACTGCAACAACATTGACCGGCTCATTTCCGACAACGCCTGTCAAATGGCTTCCAACGGTAATATCTTCAAGTCTTGCCATGAATGAATCTCCCTTTTAATCGATTGTTCCTTCTTCAGATTGCTCGGGCTGTCTGTCAGGAAGCAGTTCCATAATATCATCGAACGTACAGTCTAAAGCACTGCATATACTTACCAGCGTATCAGTATTCACATTTTCTCCCCGGTTCAGTTTGTTGACTGTGTATGTGCTGATATTCGCCGCTGCAGCAAGGTCTTTCTTTTTCATATCTTTATCGATCAAAAGCTTCCATAATCTTTTGTAGCTTACGCTCATACCGTTCTCCTCCCATGCCGAATAAGTGGACATGCACACTACAATTATACACGCTCATTGTCGCCGGGACAATAAAAAAAAGAGCGAAAGCACAATTTTTTGCACATATTTCAATATCCCATAATTCATCATAAAATTTTCTTTGCATTTAATTCATATGTATTTGGGGATAAGGTCATTTGATAAATACCGATACTATTTTCTTTCCCAAATTGAGTCATCTCTTTTTCATAATCCTCGGAAATTTTCGCACCTAAATAAAACGCTTTTATATTTTCTTTTAGATCTAAAACATATTTTCCATCCGGATATTTTAATTTATGTGGCATTACTTTATTGAAATTGGCCGTCACAATTCGCCACTCTTTCTCGTACGACCAAACATCGGATTTAGAGCATGTTGATTTATAGATCCATTCTCCATTTTCGTTTAACATATCTGTTTTTGAAACAGTATATCTATCCTTTGTATATGTTACTGGATATAAATATTCATAAAACATATCGCTTTCTGCGAAATCATATTCTATACAAAATCCAGTATGATTCTGAGCATAATGGCTCCACATAAGCGTAGAGTCATATACCTCGGATAAACAAACAACTCTTACAGCATCCTTTATTGTATTCATACACTCCCTTAATCCATTTTGCAAAATATCTTCCCATGAAGCAGAAAGATTTCCACCATGAGCTTGCAAAATTATCTGCATTGCCCTTTCAATATTTTCAGAATATAGAATTCTATTTTTTTCTTCTGGTTTAAGTGAAAAGCTTTTTTCCAAAATATGTAAATATGTTTCTCTGTCAGGAATACTTTCCAATGCATCTGACTGAAAACAAAATTCACAGTCATAAGGGTCGTTGAAATAAAGTGGCGATGATGGTTGCACAATTCCTTCAAAAGCTTCAAGTTTCCATTTTTCAATATTAATTACCTTGTGATGAATATCGCTATAACAATTTATTTTTTCTGTGTTAAATGGCCTGTATCTAAATAACTTTCTTTCCATATGCTTCCTTTTTATTCGCAAATAAGCTTTATTATTATGCTAATTTTAAAGTAGCCACTTATCTATCCAATTAGATAAGTAGCTTTGTTACTATACCATCTCAAATACATCCTCGCTCATAATTACAATACTTTTACAGGACGCATAATATCATCTGTTTCCCCGTTAATTAATTTACCTTCAATATATTTTTCAAAAATTCCCAAAGATAAGAAAGTCACAACTCCATCTTTATCTTGGAACTCCATCTCAATTGGTTTGGAAGACAAAAATAGCATATGAACTGATACTTTATCATTTGTTCCGATAAATTTTTTCAATTTTTCCGGTTCGGATAGTACCAGATCATACCTTCTTCTGCAATGATCATAATAGCCGTCTTTTCCAAACATCTTAGTATAGTCTGTAACCATTCCACTTGAATTCAACGAATCAGAAAAATACTTTGATTCGATCAGAAATACTTCTTTCTCATTTTCATCGAAGAATACAATATCAAAATCTCCGTAATTGATCCCTTGTTCACCGAAAATCCTCTGATATTTAACATTCTTATAATCTATCTTAGGAGAATAATGCTTATTCAACAGTTCGCTAGCTTTATCAAGTAAAATATCTGACAGTTCCTTATTTCTGATCTCCATTGCTTTAGTTAAACTATCCGGATTGTTAGGCTGTGTGTAACACATGCCGCCATTACTAAAATAGGACACCCATAATTGCTTCGCTTGCTCTAATGCTCCGTATGTTAAAAGGACATTGCCATCATCCAGTCCAATAAACGGTCTTATTTCATGTCTATATTTATTAGCCCCAACAACCCATATTATCTCTTCTGATTTTCTCAAATGACATTTGATTTTATCCTTTGTTAAAGCAAAGCTCTCATAAAACGCTTCGCCATCTTCTATTGGAGGATTCGTACAATTCTCTACGGAAAAAATAAACTCTTCCTTAGAAATCACAGTTAATGACTTATCATCTTCCCGTAACTTATCAGTTTGAAAAGTTCTTATTGCAGCTAAAAACAACAAAAACTGTACTTTGGTTTCTTTAAAAAATCCCTTTCCAAAGTCTGTATCATTTGCATCCGAAGTCAACGGTGTATCGACTAATGAATTTTGATTACCTACAATGGCTGTATTGAAATAGATATAAGGATGATATTTCAAAATTTCCGCTGGCGTATCTTCTCCTTGTATTATCTCTAGTCCATAAAATGTATTTTCCGCTCCGATCGTTTTAGATAGCATGAGAAGAGAGATTGCACGAGACGCAAAACCATATAAGTACATATCTATGATTAAAGAAAAATCCATTACGAATTTTTCATTGATATTCAAATTTTTAATATCCAAATCGTGTTGATGCAGCACACAGTTTTCAATCCAAATATTACAAGCATCTATTATGTCTCTTTGAATATTTCTATTGCTAATTAATACATCTACCACCGTTTCATTATCAACATTATTCTTGACCAGATTTGTTCTAATTTCTTTTTCTGTTAAGTAAATAGAATGGACTTCATCAAAAATAAAATACAATTTCAAAAGAAGTCCATATGTACTTTCTGACTTTAGGCGAGAAAACATTTCTTCTTGTATTGTAGAAGTAACATTTAAAAGAACATCCAATGCTTCTTGTCTATCTTCAATTTTTTTACTAGTGTCTCCAAAAAAATACTTAAATCTATCTCTTATCATTTTATGCGGTATTCTCATACCATTCCAAAATGACATAGTTTGAGATTTCCTCATGTTATATCACCTCACTCCCACTTGCTATCAAAATCCAATCTTTTCACCATATGTCAAAATAAATGCAACATCATACTCAACACAACTACATCTACAATTATCATCAATGTATCATCCGGCTTCTATTTGGACAAAAGTACGCACGTCTCCACATGCCCCGAGACACCACTATGGATGTCACTCGTATGCGGAAACATATCTAAAATTCCGTCTGTACGAGGAAACATTTCTACAGATACGCCTGTTGTCGGGAGCTGGTCAACTGTACTTTTTTTAATAATCAAGCTTCTCTTCCTCGGCAATTGAAGGTCCGACAAACTTGCCGTTTTCATAAATGGTTTTCACCTTCACCGGTGTAATATCAATCCTATCAGAATAGCCAAAAACAAACTTCCCCAAGCTAATTTTGGAAGGTAATTTATCCTCAAGGAAACGAACTACCCTTCCGTCTTTACCTAACTCTTTAAAATATACTCCAGTATATCCAACATACCTATCGTTAAGCACTTTTGAGTAAGCATCATAATATCCGAATGCCATGTCTTCTTGTTCTCTTCCAAAATCAAGATAAAATAACTCTCCGTGATGATAATGTACATATTCGCATAATTTATAATAATCTGACACAATTTCTCTCGAGAACCCTAAAGCATCCTTGTTATCTTCCGTTAAAGCCGATGCCCCCATTAACAAAAATAATAATTCAAATGTCGATTTTCTAATTGCTTCTATTTTATCCCAGTCATGAATATTATCTTTATGGAAGTAACCATTTCTCAAGTCCTTAAATTCAAATATAGTTTCCAAAATATACTTCCTTGTCCGCCAAGTTAAATCATTTCGCAATATATCAAGATTATCACGATAGAACACCGCCATTGAGCCGATAGTAGTATCTATGGCCTCATCATCAATACTTGCATCACTCAACTCCACAGTCGATGGCAAATCGCTCCTGGAATAGTCTCTTTTTATCTGTCGCCCCTCATTCTTATGCAAACATATCAAATCAAACAAAAGTTGCTCAACAGCCTTAAAATACCCCATGCCAATAATAGTCAGATCTATCGCTTGAGCCTTTTTCATTGAACCAAATAACCATTCAGCAGTAACCAGGCTTTCAGCGAAGTCTCGGTTTCCTAGTAAGCCCTGATAAGTTTTATCGTCAAAAAACTGTTGTTTGAGCTTATTAAGTTCTGTTAGTTCCAAGTTATAGTTTTTAACCTGAATACCAGCAAGCTTCCCATAAGAAAATTTCAATATTTCGTTTTCGGTCACTTTACGAAAATTAATCAGCGATCCCGGCGTCAATGTTTTTACAGTATTATAACCAATACAATTTTTTACATCACTAATATAACTTGCTAAAGCGGCAGCAAACCGTTCATACTCCTCTGTACCAAAATACTCTTCAAAAAACCATTTTAATGAATAAGCATTGTATCCCCGACCCGGATCACTTATATCATCACTATGCCCTATGATCTGTAGGTAAGCATTGTCATGAACAAAATAAATATACTTACACGAATCTACTCCACACTTGTCCATAATCAATTGCACTTCTTGTGGTTCTCTTTCCTTTGATTTCCACAGAGGGCTTTCTTCCAGATTCTTAAACAACAATAACTCATTCTTTTGTTTATCGACTATGTACAAACGGGCTTTTGCTAATCCTTCTGCTTCGTTTATACTTAACTCTTGTATTTGATAATCATACTCTTTCAGTAACTGGGTTATCATAAAACAGAGGCACGATATTGAAATGTTGTTTGCGGCTTGTGAAACGTTATGATGTTTACGTAAATCACTGTCAATAAAATCGAAAACAACTTGACTTGCTATGTCTTTCCATCTCAAATCAGCAGTCTCAGGTCTCGTTGCATGAGGATCCCTGACACTTTTTATTCTGCACAGTGCTTGTTCGAACAAACCAGAATAATTAAACTTCTTCTCCATGTAGTGTCCTCCTTCTAAAAAGGGCACACAACCTTTTCAGATCATGTGCCCATGTCGTTAGACCTCCACCACGGAGACGGAGATGTAGTGTTTAGCTACAACGCCGCTTGCAGCAAGTGCCAGGGCACCAATAAGATCTAAGACGAATACGATGGTTGTGGAATTTACCTTCATGGTAGTTCCTCCTTATGATTTAAGTAGGCAAACGCCCCTGATCTCAAGGCACCATCATAATATGATATTATAATCGATTTTGCTTGATTTTTCAATGGAATCGAGTAGGATATCTTTGTGAAATTTGTTAATCAATCAAAAAATCCTTGACCCGAGACATCAATACTACGCACTCACAATGTACGCTGTTTCCGAACATGTCTACCGGGCAGACCTTCTGCACCTCACACCCTCGCTTGCTCAGATATTTTAAGTCCCGCGCAAGCGTTGCGGAATCACAGCTCACGTATACAATGCGCTGTGGCTGCATCTGCACCATCGTCTCGAGCACGCTCTCCTCGCAGCCCTTGCGTGGCGGATCGACAACTATGACATCCGCGCGGATACCCTCTTCCGCATATTTCTGCGGCAGCACATCCTCCGCCCTGCCAACGTAGAATTCTGCGTTCGTGATGCCGTTAAGCTCCGCATTCTGCCGGGCGTCGCGGATCGCTTCCGGCACGAGCTCCACGCCATAAACCTTCCGTGCCTTCTGTGCCAGAAAAAGTGAGATCGTCCCGATGCCGCAGTACAGGTCCCAGACAGTTTCCTGTCCGGTCAGACCCGCGTACTCCAACACCTTTTCGTACAGCTTCTGCGTTTGCAGCGGATTGACCTGATAGAATGACAGCGGTGAGATACGGAAACACACGTCCCCAATCAGATCTTCAATGTACTCTGTGCCCCACAGCACTTTCAGGTCTTTCCCCATGATCACGTTCGTCTTCTCAAGATTGCTGTTCAGCGTGATACTTGTCATGCCGGGGATCGCGGCAAGTGTCTCGCAGAGCTCCTCACTGTGCGGCAGGCTGCGTCCGTTGACGACAAGGCAAACCATGATCTGTCCGGTCCGGAAACCAACGCGGGTCATGACGTGCCGCACCAGCCCGCTCCCTGTCGTCTCGTCGTATGGCTCAATGCCGTACCGCTCCATATGCTTGAGCACCGCGTCCAGAATCCATGCATTTACCTTTGATCCTAACAGGCAGTCCCGGCACTCGATAATCGTGTGCGTTCGTCCCGCATAGAATCCGGCAATCAGTCTTCCATCGCGGCTTCGTCCGATCGGGAACTGTGCCTTATTGCGATAACGCAGCGGCGTCACCCCATCGGCAAGCGCTTTCGCACCCAAGAACGCTTCCATGCCTGCAGGCGCTTCCTCTCCGGCGACCGCATCTTCGACATTGAACGCGTCCATTCCGATGATTGGTTCCATCGGCGGGTTCTCAATCCCACCGATACGCCGCAGGTTGTTGCGCACTTTATTCTCCTTAAACGCAAGCTGCGCCTGATAGCGCATCGCCTGGATCTGACAGCCGCCGCACTGCCTTGTCACCGGGCAGGGCGGTTCGACGCGATCCGGGCTTTCCTCTATCAGACGCATCAGCCTCGCGTGTCCATATGTCTTTTTCATCTTCATGACTTTGGCCTCGACCACATCGCCAATCACCGTATCTTTCACAAAGAATGTGATTCCATCATGCCTACCGATACCTAGTCCTTCACTGCTGAGATCTTCAATCTTCAGAGTTATCAAATCGTCCTTTTTCACGCCATCCTCCTCAGAACTCCGAACTTCTCCGCAGATTCGTCTCAAACAGCCGGTTGTACCCCAGCCAGTCCGTGTTGTCCCCGGCGCCCTTCAACACCTCGCGCATCGTCTCCAGCTTCGCGTCCGTGTTGTCCGCGTAATTGAGCGCCATCGCTTCCGCAAGCGCCGGCTTCTTCGGGGAACCGAACTCCAGCTCGCCGTGATGCGCCAGAATACAGTGCTGCAATTCGCTCATCAGCTTCTTCGGAAAATCTTTGATGTGGCGGCAGCCGAAACCGACCAGCTCGCTCCCCATCACGATGTGCCCCAGCAGCTGCCCGTCGTCCGTGTAATCATTCTCCGGGAAATTCGAGATCTCCTTGAGCTTGCCGATGTCGTGGAACAGCGCCGCCGTCAGCAACAGATCCTTGTTCAAATACGGGTACTGCTGCGTGTAGAAAACGCACATCTTCACGACGCCAAGCGTGTGCTCCAGCAGTCCACCGACGAAACTGTGGTGTACGGTCTTTGCCGCCGAATGCTTCTTGAACGCCTCAACGAACGATGGGTTGTCGACGTAGTACATGTGGATCAGTTTCTGCAGATAGGGATTCTCCACCTGCTTCATGATCCCCATCAATTCGTCGTACATCGCGTCGATATCCTTCTCACTCACCGGAAGGTAATCGCCCGCTACGTACTCGTTCGCCTGCGCGACGCGCGCGCGCTTGACGCTAAGCTGAAGATTGCCTTGAAAATTCGTGACATCGCCCGATATGAATACATAATTCATTACTCCGAACTCTTCGATGCCCGACGAATTCGGATCCCAGATCTTCGCGTCGATCGTCCCCGTTTTATCCTGAAAGATCACATTCTCATAGATCTTGCCGTTTTTCGCAGTCGCGGACTGCTTGTATTTGCAGAGGTAAATATCGTTGATCTTGTCTCCCTCATGAAACGTCTCAATGAATTTCATCGCTGCCTCCCGTTATATAAAATCAAAAAGCCGGATCGACTCTTTCCCCGATCCAGTCTTGTCCCATGCGGCGTCCGGCTTTTATTATTTATTGATTATAAGGTATTTGCAAGAGTTATGCAATGAAAAATGTTCACGCCCGTCAAAGTTCTCATCACGGGATCATTTTTGAGCGTGCAGAAAGGAGATCCCGGCCCCAATCGCCAGAATGCTGCAAATCACCGATACCCCAAAACGCCACAGCGCCTCAAGCTGCATCTCACCCTGCGCGCTTCCCAGAATCTGCAGAAGATTTGTCTTCTGGCTCGTCCACCACTGCGTCCAGAAGGAAAAGTCCGACCATCTCGTGGGGATCATATCGGCAGGGATCTGTATATGGTTCCGGAGCAAAGAAAAGAATGCCATCAAGACGCCGGCAAGCATTGCAACGCACGCGATCTTCCCCGGCACTTTCGTTTTCGCTGCATTCTGGCCTTTAACAATATCTGCCCCACTGCCGTTTTGCCCGGTCGCCGTTTCGTATTCCATCTTTCCGTCTGATAATACATGACCCGATCTCTGTCGTTTCCCATTCCACAAGCAACTCCACAGAGTTCTCATCAATCCCACCGCCAGCAAAATCGGAAGCGCCAAAAGCAGGTTGCCGCAGACCATGCCCGGAAATGTGAAATCCGCGATATCTCCGGACAGGCCATAGCGCATCAGAAGCTGTTCCGCTTCCGTCTTCACGTTCGCGCCTTCCGGCGCCCTTATGGAAAGATGATCGTATCCCCCATCGGAAAGCCCCATGCTTGAAAACCCAGAACCCGCATCGGATATTCCCGCCGACATACCGGTCGATTTTCCTGCTGAATTACCAGCTACACTCCCGGATCCCAACCGCAGCACGACTGTCCGCTCCAGACTCTCAAAGGTTCCGTATACGGTGTATGCCTTCCCGCCGCACCAGACCAGCTGCCCGTTCGCCTGCTGCGTCCCGAACAGCTCCTGCGCCGTCACCGCATCCATCACACAGCCCTTTTCCTGCCAGGCCAGAATTTCGCTGCCCCGCGCGACAAGCGACGGATCACCCTCCGTCAAAAGACCCGTCGCCTGCGCGGTTCGTCCTGTCTCTTTACAGGAAAACTGCAAGTCCTCCTGTTCGCGCCAAAAGCACAGGGACAGCGTCGACCCCTGTCCCTGCTCCTGATCCATTCCAGACATCTGCCTCCGTTCAGATCCTTGATCTTGTCCGGATGCCTGCTCCTGTCCGATGCCACGCTCTTCCTCACAAATCGACTCAGCTGTTTCTGCGGTCGCTCCGCCGTCCGCAAACGACACCACCGCGATTCGCGCCGCGTCCTGCACATCTGTGCTGCAGCGCACCGCCAGAAAATAACATCCCGCCATGACCACAAGCCTGACCCCGATACCGAATTTGTTTCTCGCTCCCATTATTTTACCCTTCTCTGCGTCCACTTCAGTACAGCCCCTTGCAGTGGATTGCAAAATCAAGTTTCAACCCTCACGCGGCTTCCGTCGTCGACGGCCTTGTCTGACTGCACGATGATCTCCGTCTCGCTCCCGATCGCGCCCTCTGCGAGCGCCGCGTATCTCTCATTCTGCTCCAGCACCGTGACGTTCATCCTGCGCGCCCGCTGTTCCGTCCCCATGATCGAATCATACTCCTCCGCGACCAGCACATACGGCTGCTGTTTGCTGTCCAGATGCAGCGCGGAGAGCGGCACCGTCACGGAATACGCCTCCGACTTCCGGCTGAAATCCAGGTTCACCGTCGCGCCGATCGCAAAGCTGTCCTCCGGGAGCTGAACCGTCACATGATAAATGTTCTCGTCGCTCTCATCCGCCGCAACCGACTCCACCGGCAGCTCCTCCAGCTTCTGTTTGCCGTCCCCGGAACTTAAACTGACCAGGTCGCCCGTGCCGATGTATTTCTGTTGTTCCTTCGTGATGTCCGCCGTGAACCGGTACCCTTTCGACAGATCCGCCATCAGAAGAGCGGTCGTATCCAACGTCTTCTCCCCGGTCATCACGTTGATCTTCGTGATCAGGCCGTCCGCCTCCGCGCAGACTTTTCCCTTCGCCTTCTTCAACCCCTCCAGTTTTTCAAGCGTCAGCTCCATCTGTTCGTAGGTGATCTCGTTCATGCGGTCCGAACTGTTTGAGGGGTCGGCAATGTTCGCCGTCGCCACCGCCCTGCCCGAAGTCACCGCCGCCTCGTTCGCCGCGAGCGCCGCGTCCTCGTACAGCTGCTGTGCAGCCTTCACAGCCTCCGCCAGTTGCTGCGCAGTTTGAGCGTTCTCCGAATTGTCCGCTGCCAGCTGCTCCTGCTGGTACTTCACAAGCGCCGCTTCCGCAGCTTCCTTCTCCGCCTGCGCGTCGCTCAGCTTTTGCTGTGCCTCCGCCAGCTGCCCGCTGTAATTCGCGCGCACCGTCTGCTCAATCTGCGTCAACTCTTCCGGCGTGGGCATCCGCGGGAGAACCGCATCCTGAACATCATCCACGATCAACTCTCCGGCATACAGATCGCCCGCATCCTTGATATTTGCATTCAGATCGGAACCAACGGGACTCCCGCTCACGTCAAGATCCGAATCCGCCACATTTCCGATTCCAGCGTCCGTATCAGTTTCTTCTCCATCATTGCCACCCAGATCAATTCCTCCACTGACATTTACGCCCAGATCCCCTGTACTACCGTCACCCATTCCCTGCTCATCTGTGCTCTCACTGCTCACACTCTCAATCTCCAGATCCAGATCAATCTCATCTCCCGGCAACGCGCTGATCGAATCAACGATTGCATCGTCGGCAAACGTCTCATCTTCGCAGACCGTCTCCGGCACGATCTCAGCATCTCCCTCATCAACCTCCTGCGGCGTGACTTCCGCCCCTTCCCCTGTGTCCGTCGACGTTCCTGCTTCATCCACGTCTTCCGCTGACCCTGTAAATGTTTTTTCTTCCATTGTCAAAGTCGCCTCCGCCGCATCCCCGGATCCCGTCCCGGACGTCGCTCCCTGCACTGCTCCTGCTGTCATCCCGGATGTTGTTCCGGCTGTCGTTCCTGCCATCGCGTCCTGCTTCGCCATGTAGACCGCGTTCTCAATCTCCCATTCCAGCGCGCGCAACTCCCCCTGCGCCGCGACATAGGCGTCCGTCTTCTCCTGCAGCGCCTGCAAAAGCGCGTCCTCAACTTCGGAATCCTTTTTCTCACTTCCACTGGACTTTCCGGATTCCGCAGACTTTCTGAATTTCTTTAGCTTCTTCTTCGCCTCGTCCAGCTGCTGCTTCGCCCGTGAAAGCTGTACTCCGGCCTGCCTGGTCGACAGCGAATACTGTTCCGCAGCCTGCGCCTGCGAATTTGCTCTCTGCTGAGCGCTGACTTCCTTCTGACTCTTCGCGTCCTTCACCAGCAGCTCCTGTTTCTCCATCTCCTGCTGCTGGTCCAGAATCTTCTCCTCAAGCAGCGTTGTATCGACTTCAAAGAGCAGGTCTCCCTTCGCCACACGCTGTCCTTCGCGCACATAGATCGCCGTCACGCGCTGGTCCGGCAGCGTCGTCACCGCCAGCTCCTGATTCTGCACAACTCTCCCCGACGCTTTCACCACGTGCTCAATCATCTGATTCTGCGGCCGCTCCGTCTTCACCACCGCGACGCTCAGCTGATCCGCCGCGCGCGACAGGATCGTGAAGCACAGCATGAGCGCAAAAAATATTGCTGTGATCCGCACCAGTTTTCCATTCTTCATACTGCTCCCCTCCCGTCTGCTCTCCGAACTCTCCAAGCTCTCCAAACTCTCCAAATTCTCCTGTAGCAAATTACTCCTTCTTTAACCATTCTTACTTTATTCCTTCAACGCGGCCGCCGCTATGCCCTGCTCCAGATACTCCTGCCCGCTCAGAAACAGAAGCAGCGCCGGCACCAGCATCATAAACGCCGCCGCGAATCCCAGCCCAACCTCCGCCAATCCGATCTCCGGCAAAAACAGCGACAGCGGCCAGAGCGATTTTGTCTTCAGAAACGTCATCGGCTGCTCGATCATGTTCCACGATTCCAGAAAACCCAGAATGCCGGAGGACACGATGCCCGCCGCCCCGAGCGGAATCCCGATCCGAAAAAAAATCTGCAAATGCCCCGCCCCGTCGATGCGCGCCGCCTCGAGGATCGCCTCCGGGATCCCACAGAAGAAGCGGTACATGATGAACACCGGGAACGTCGAGAACACGGCCGGCAGGATCACCGCCGCGTGCGTGTCCAGCAAGCGGAATCGATCCAGCACGAGATACTGCGGCAACATCAGCACCTGAAACGGCATGAGCATCAACACGATATACAACAGAAGAACCGCCTGCTTCCCCGGAAACTCAAACCGCGCCAGTCCCCACGCCGCCGGGACGCCGAACACTGTCTGTCCGATCAGGATGCACAGAGAAATCTTCAGAGAATTCCAGAACATCACGAAGAACTGTGGTGAGTCTAACAAAAGTTCCACGAGCGAACGCAGAGTCGGCGCGTGCGGCAGCAGCGGCCAGCTCGCCATCCCATCCGCGCCCGCGAGCACCGGAGCCAGATAATCCTCCAGCTCCCACTGCTGCATGAACACACCCGTCGCTGCGAACAGCATCGGAAAGCAGATGACCCCGGCCAGCAGGATCAGCGGCAGGTATGTAATTCCCCTCACAAATTTTTTTGTCATCCGCTGCTCCTTTTCTTTCATAATTCTCTGATTGCCGTTCCTAATGCCGGTTGTTTGCTAGACCCTTTCTTTCAAAATTGTCTAATTGCCTGTTTTCCAATTCCGTTCGTCTGCTCTTCATCCACTTTCCATACACTGCTTTACATATTTTTTTGTTTTTCATGTCATATCAGACTTTATCCGTCCGCCCCTCCGATACTGTTTGCGCCCTTTTTCACTTTTCCAAAGTATAGCTGTATAGCATCCTTTCTACTCCCTCTCCCAGCTTCGCCTCAGCACGAGGATCAGCGCCAGCACCACGATCGCGTTGACGACCGCGGCCGCCGAGATCTTGTCGAAGGACAACTCGCGGAACCAGTTGTTGTAGAGGTGCTGAAGCAGGTACATGCTCTGGTGCGGGTAATCCCCGGCGACCAGCCACGCCTCGCGGAACACTTTAAACGAGTTGAGGAAGGACAGCACCGTGATCGTGTACAGGGACGGCAGAAGATTCGGGATCGTTATCCGCGTGAAACACTTCCACTCGCCCGCCCCGTCGACGCGCGCCGCCTCGTAGATGTCTTCCGGAATCCCGGCAAGTCCGGCCAGCCACAGGATCATGTCGTAGCCGAGGTTCTTCCAGAGGTAGCTGACGACCAACACTGAGAACGCCGCGCCGCTTGTCATCCAGCCGACCTTCTGCGCGCCGAGCTTCAGAAGCAGGCCGTTGAGCAGCCCGTTTGAATGGAACAACACCTTCCAGACGAGCACGACGGATGCGGCAGGCACCGCTACCGGGATCAGAAGCATACTCTTGAGCAGGTTCTTCCCGGCGCGCAGCTTCTGCAGGACGACCGCAAGCACAAGCGAGAGCGCCACCAGCAGTGGAATGCAGACGCTGGTGAAGCGCAGCGTGTTCATCGCCGCCATCCGGAACGCCGTGTTTGTGAATACCGTCATGTAATTCGTCCAGCCGACCCACTTCGCCGTGACCGCACTCTGAAAGGATCTCTTTATCACCTCCGCGAACGGCAGCAGCGTGAAGCAGACGACCCCGGCGAAACCGGGCAATAGGAACAAAACTCCCGCAAAATCCTTCTTTCGTTTGTCCTTCTTTTTCTCCCGCCTCCGCCGCATCTATGTTTCCTTCCCAAACTGCCTTTCGTCTCACGATCTTCTGTCTTTATACTGACTCCCCATGTTTTCACTGCGATCATGTCAAACGTTCCCATGAATCCATCCGCCGCACCGATCGAACTTGCGGCTTTTTCATGCGGCGTTTGGTTTACTCCGCCAGATACAGGTTGATCCGCTGCATGATCGCGTTCACTGCCTCGTCCTCGCTCGTCTCCCCGCTCAGGCAGCGCTGCATCTCCTCGATCACCACGTCCTGCTGCACGCGCTCCGTCTCGACCGGCACGCTCACCTGCTGCGCCATCGCCATCAGCGCTTCACGCTCCACATCCGTCGGCCACTCATACTCAAGACCAAACATATTTCCTTCCTCATCGCCGCTGTAAACTCCAAAACCGTCCCCGAGCGAATCCGTATTGATCCGGTCTTCCAGCGCAGTCCGGTTCAGCGGGAAACCATCGCTGGATATCTGCTTTTGCGTCTCCGCCGAGAGCAGGAACTTCACAAGCTCCACCGCCTGTTCCGGCTCCTTTGACGTGCCCAGAATGCCGAGCAATCCGCACGGAACAAAGAATTTTTCCTCCGACAGATTCGGCAGTGCCACCGCGCAGTCGCCGTTTTGTTTATTTACGGAGGTCAGGCCGCAGTAATCCGTTATCCGATACAGCGCGCCCGGATAGAACGCACAATCGCCCATAAGCAGATCCATAATGGAATACATCAGGTCGTCGCCCTTCATTCCCAACATCTGTTCCTCCGCATTCCAGTCGTACATTTCGTCCTGCTGAAGCATACCCAGTTTTTCCACTTCCTCCTGTGACGCGTTCGCCTTCCATGTCTCCGTGATCTGTCTGACCGCGTGTACGTACTGCGCCAGTTTCTCCTGATCCAGCGTTCCGTCCTCATTCTTCCATGCGCCGGCACTGACGCGGTAGAGAAGCTGCGGGAGGAAAAAAATAGTAAACGACGAGATCGTCCCCTGCCGCGCGGCAAGCGCCTCGATCGCGTCAAAGCCGTCGATGCCGCTTATGAGTTCCGGCTTTCCCGCCGCCATCACGATGCCGAAACGCTGCGGAAGCGCATAGAACGCGCCGTCCTGCTCATACGCGCCGAGCACATTGTCCATCAGTCCTTCACTGTCCCGCAGCTCGGCGACGATTCCGCTCAGATCCGTCAAAAGTCCCTGTTCTGCATAGCTGTCGACCGGCAAGCTGTCCAGCACAAGAACATCCGGACCGCTGCCCGCCAGAATCTCCGTGTTCAGCGTGCGCAGCGCGTCGGAGGCTGTCACGCCGTCCTCCCCGCTCATGCCGATCTCATAATTCACATAAATATCCGGATACTTTTTCTGGAACAGCGTGATCGCCTCCCGGAGCTCGCTCTGCTCCGTCAGCGAATAGATCGTTAACTCCTTCTGCGGTACGCTCGGGGTATCCGCGGAATACTCATATTTCAGCAGCTTGTGTTCCGCGTCATCGAAACAAACCAGATAGAAACACTGATCCGCTACCGCCATCGCGCAGAGAAAGGTCGACGGTGATGCAAGTGTCCCCAGAGTGCCGTCCACGACCTGTTCCACGATACTTCCGTCCATCGCATGCGCGAAGATTCCGTCCCCTGTGCCGTAGTACAGCCGTCCTTCCTCATCCTCCGCCATCACAATCGGCACAGACGTGGTCGACGAGATCGTATACATGCCTCTGGACGGACCTCCCGCGTACAGCGCCTCCTCAAGCGGCTCGTCGCGCGCAAGCGGTTCACCGCTCGCGATGTCGTAGCGCTGCAGCTGCGACGCCATGAGTACCAGCGCTTCCTCCCCGCAAGTTCCGATCATATCCGCGCCGCTGGCGATCGTGCTGCCGCTCTCTACGGTCTCCGGGTCAAACACCAGGACGTCGCCCCCTGGTTCCATCCCGATCAGCTTCCCGTCCTGCGCAAAATCCATTGTATAAGAACTGTCGGCATCCCGCCTCGCCGTCACATTGCCCTGCGCGTCAAACGCGATCAGATAATTCTGTAATTCGCTCTCCTCAGCTGCTTCGTATCCCGATGCGACTCCCCCGCCCATGGGGTTTAGGTCAATATCATAGAACAACTTCTTCGCGTATTCCTCCGGAAATGCGCCGGTCTGCTCCCAGCTCACGCCGCCGTCCGCGCTGTCCCAGATCGTATAGCCGTTGTCGCCCACCCCGAGCATCCGCAGCGTTCCTTCCGCTGTCCGCACGATGTCCAGAGGTCCGAAATCCTCCGCCGGCATGGCAAGCTCCGACTCAAGGTAACGCCCCATCGCAACGTCGCCTTCCTCGGCGTGCGCCACGCTCCCCGGCACATTCCCGGCCAGCTCCGCAGGCAGAGCTTCCGCCAGACCATCAGGCAAACTCCGGACGATACCTCCCGGCAGGCCGCCCGCGAGCGCCCCGGTCACCGCGAGGCAGACCGCGGAAATGCCCGCGCACCACTTTTTCCAAAAACCCCTTCTTTTCTTATCCATATCCCGACCTCCTGTTGAATGTTTTCATTTTCTCAGTCAGTGTAATCTACCTGTCTCTAAATTTGCTCTAAGTTCGGGGAAAATTGTTTTTTGCATTTTATAGAAAGTTTAGAGACTATTATGTTATACTGATAAAGTATTATCGTATTCAGACAGACAAACGGAAAGGGGAGGCGACGACATGCGCATACTGCTGATCGAGGACGACAAGGAACTATGCTGCTCGCTGCAATCCATGTTGGAACAGCAGGGCTTTGATGTGACGGTCTCGCACGACGGCGAAGAGGGGCTGTTTTATCTTCTGGAAAACGCGCACGACCTGGTGCTCTTAGACCGCATGCTGCCCGAGATGGACGGCATGAAAGTGCTGCGGCTCGCCCGGAAGCAGCATGTGAATGTTCCTGTCATCTTTCTGACGGCACTCGGCAGCCTCGACGAGCGGATCGACGGGCTAGACTGCGGGGCGGACGACTACATCGTCAAACCGTTCGCGTTTGAGGAACTGATGGCGCGCATCCGCTGCATCAGCCGCCGTCCGCAGCGTCTGACCGAAGCGCGCGGGCTTGCCTTCGGAGACCTCACTTACCGGCCGGAACAGAATCTTCTGCAATGCAGAGATCGCAGCTGCACGCTCTCGCGCCGCGAAGGCGACCTGTTCCTGCTCTTTCTGCAGAACACCGGGCAGACGATTCCCCGCGCAACGATCCTGCTGCGCGTCTGGGGTCCCGACGCCGACATCGAGGAAGGCAACCTCGACAACTACATCCACTTCCTGCGCCGCCGCCTTCACTCCGTCGGCAGCACCGTCGAGCTTCGCACCGTGCGCGGCGTCGGGTACCAGCTACACTCTAATACTTAAAGGAGCCCGCCTATGTTCCGCAAACTCCACCTCCAGCTCACCGCCCTGTGCGTCGCGATCACCGCGCTTGTCCTCGCGGTCCTTTCGTGTATTTGCCTGTACATCTCCGAATCTGTCATCCGCGCTCAGGAACATTCTTCCTTCCTCGCGAGCCTCGACACGATGTACCACAACCTGGAACAGCAGATCTCCCTGTCCCACACCTGGGTCCGGCAGATGGAGCACAACCATCAGTTCTTCCTGCGGATTACCGACAACGGCACGCCGCTCTTTTTTCAGGAGTTGGATGAGGCGGCCGTTCCCGAAGAGCTGTGGGCCGCGGCGGGAACAAAGGCGCTTGAAACCTACGGCCTTGATCTGCAGGATCCCGGCACGCTCAGTGTATTGACGCGCTACGAGGAATTTCCCCTGACCTACGGCAGAGAACATTACAACGCCTCCGTCGGCCTGATCCCTCGCGACAACGGATACATCGGCGTCACCGTGCTGCAGCCGCTCTCTCAAATGGAGAAACGTATTCTGCGGCAGCGCCTTGCGTTTCTGCTCGCAGACCTTGCCGCGCTCGCGCTGCTCGGCGTCTTCTTCTGGTGTTTCACGAAGCGCATGCTCCGACCGCTCATTGAGAACAGAAAAAAGCAGATGCAGTTTGTCGCATCTGCCTCACATGAGCTGCGCTCGCCGCTCACCGTGATCTTGAGCAATGTCGCCGCCGTCCGAAACGGCGCGATGGAGAACAATTCTCATTTTCTCGACGTGATCGATTCCGAAGGAAACCGAATGTCCCGGCTCATCACAGACATGCTGCAGCTCGCGGGCGCAGATAATCACAGCTGGTCGATCCGTCCCTCTGAGGTCGAAGCGGACACGCTGCTTCTGCAGGTCTGGGAACAGTTTGAGCCCGTGGCGGCCTCCCGCGGTCTGCGCTGGGAAATCTCGCTGCCCGACGACCCCGTGCCGCACTGTGTCTGTGACGAGGAACGCATCCGCCAGCTCCTCTCGATCCTGATCGAGAATGCGTTCTCCTACACCCCGTCCGGCGGCCTGGTCCGTCTCGCGCTGTCCTTTGACCATCAAACCGCTCCTAACAATTGCTCACGCTCCGGACAAACGATTACAGGAACCGCAAAGCCTAAATATAAAAAACGTACAGGCTGTCTACGCATCACCGTCAGCGACAACGGCCCCGGCATCCCGGACAATCAGAAAGAGGCGGTCTTCGAGCGCTTTCACCGGCTCGACCGCTCCCGCACGGACAAGTCGCACTTCGGCCTGGGTCTGTGCATCGCGCAGGAGATCGCGCGCCTTCATCACGGAAAGATCGCCCTCTCCGACACGCCGGGCGGAGGGGCGACCTTCACTGTCTCGCTTCCTTTTTCCACAGTTTCCTGACCTTAGCCTTAAGATTCCTACTTTACAACCTTCGCCGACACTACTTTGTTATCCGGCACCGCCGAACTCACGATAAACCCGATGTCCGTCACAGACTTTTTCGCGGCGATCTTCTTATTGTAGGATACCGGCTTGATGACGATCGTATTGCTCTTAAATGTATATTTGCCGTTCCAGTCGCCGGACTGCTGGACCGCGTTTTGAAACTTCACTTTCACCTTCCAGCCGGAGAGCTTATTCTTACTCTTGTTTTTAACTGTCAGCTTGTACTGCGTATAATAGCGCTGCCCGTCAAACCAAGAGCCGGTCACCTGTACGCTCGCCTTGGCATTCTTTGCCGTCGCCTTCACCGTCTTGGAAGACGTCTTGGCGCTTGTTTTCTTTGTTGTTTTCTCCGTTGTCTTCTTGGCCGTCGTCTTTTTCGACGTTGTCTTTTTGGCAGTCGTCGTCTTCTTGGAACTCTTCTTTTTTGTCGATGTATCCGCGGCTTTCCCCGAAAGCTTTCCGCCGTATTTCTTCACCAGCCACTTCCCGGACTTGCTCAGATTCGACAGGCTCCAGCCGGAGGTCTTTTTCACGCTGCTCTTCAAAAGCGCGCTGGACTCGTTCTTGTTGGAGAGATTCCACGCCACGTAGCCGATCCCATGCTGGTTCAGAAAGCTGATCCATTTATTGCCCTCCGAAGTGTTCAGAGAACCGTTTCCGGACGCGTCGGAGATGCCGAATTCGCTCACAAGCAGAGGCAATCCGGCCTGTATCGCCGTCGCGGCCTTCTGCCGGTAGGATTCCTTGTGCGTCCCCGCATAGAAATGCAGGGCGTACACCAGATTGCCCCCGGAGAGCGGACTCTGCGCCGCCACATCCACATCCTGCGACCAGGTAGGCGTGCCCACGATGATGATCGCGTCGCCGTCGATCTGGCGGATCGCCCCGATCACCGCATTCGCGTAGGCCTTGATGTTGCCCCAGCTTCCCCCATTCGCGCTGGTCGGCTCATTGCAGATCTCGTAGAGCACATTGTTGTGATTCCTGTATTTGCCCGCCATCTCCGTAAAAAATCCGATCGCGGCATTCTGTCCCGCAGGGCCGAACGGCTGATTGTTATCATTCAGGATATGCCAGTCGATAATCACGTACATGCCGAGATCGGTCGCCGCTTTCACGCCCTCGTCGATCTTTGCCTTTAAGGCAGCCTGATCGCCGCCCGAACAGTATCCGCCGTACTCCGCCGTGTACATGGCAAGCCGGACCGTGTTCGCGCCCCAGTTGTCGCGCAGATCCTGAAACGCCGCCTTGGACACATACTCCGGGAACCAGGCGAGCCCGTGCGTGCTGACACCCTTGATCTGGAAGGTGTTTCCCCGCGCATTCACGATATGTGTTCCCCGGACTGAAAGCGCCCCGTTCTCGGAGACCGGCGTCGCGCCCGCCGTACAGGTCAGCGTCGCAAATCCCAGAATCAGGATCAGCACAAAGCTGCCCAGCCAAAGCAATCCCTTTCTTTTATATCTGCGTTCCATCTCATCTTCTCCTTCCGTCGCGGGCAAACCGTGACCATCCCGCCATATCCGCTGCGTCGCAATGATCTTTCATTCCGTTACAGAAAAAACCATTTCCGTCACAGCAAACTTTTTATCACAAAAAACAGGATCGGCACGGCCAGCGCCGGCAGCATGTTGAGCGCCTTGCAGTCCTTGATCTTCAGAATGCCGAGCCCGGAACTGAAGATCAGCACCCCGCCGACGATGCAGAGCTCCGCGATCATGTCCTCCGAAAAAAACGACCCGGAGAGATGGCGGGCGACCAGATAGATCGCTCCCTGCCAGCAGAACAGGACCGGCGCGGCAAACGCCATGCCTATGCCGTAGGTGGACGCCAGCACGGTCGACGTGACAAAGTCGAGCGTCGCGTTTGTGAACAGATAGGTGTTGTCCCCGTGCAGCGCGCTCATCACGGGACCCAGGATCGAGAGCGTCCCGATGCAATACAACAGGATGCCCGTCGAGAGCCCCTGCCCCAGATTGGACTTGGAGTATTTCCCGACCAGTCCCTGGAATTTCGCGTCGATGTTAATGATCGTGCCGATCAGGCTGCCGGCCGCGAGGCTGACGATGAACAGCACCGGGTATTTGCTCTTTGCCATGTTGCTGACGACGGCGTTGATTCCGAGCACCGTGGCCGCCAGCCCCATCGCCGTGTAAAGCGCGTTCTGATATTTCTCCTTGATGCCTTTGCGCAGGACGCTCCCGAGCACGCTGCCCGTCAGGATCGTCCCTGTATTTACAATCGTTCCAAGCATTTCAAACGTATGTCCTCTCTTCTGTCATGATCCTGTGCCGCGGGGCGGATGGATCACAGCGCCTCTTTCTCTTTCATCACGCTCAGATACGCCGGACGAATGATCTTGCTCATGCCGACCAGCTCCTCGATCCGGTGCGCGCTCCAGCCGACGATACGCGCGATCGCGAAGATCGGCGTGTAAAGCTCTACCGGAATATTCAGCATCTGGTAGACAAAGCCGCTGTAAAAGTCGACGTTCGGGCTGACGCCTTTAAAGATCTTGCGCTTCTTCGCAATCAGCTTCGGCGCGATCTCCTCAATATTATTGTACAGCGCCATGTCGACCTCACGGTGCTTCTCAGCCGCGAGCATCTCCACAAATCCCTTGAAGATACGCTCACGAGGATCAGAGAGAGAATACACCGCGTGCCCCATTCCGTAGATCAGACCCTTTCGGTCAAAGGCCTCTCCGTCGAGCAATTTAGCCAGATACGCCTCGACCTCATCTTTATCTTCAAAATTGTGCACATGGCTGCGGATATCCTCCATCATCTCCATCACTTTGATGTTCGCGCCGCCGTGCTTCGGCCCCTTCAGCGACGACATCGCCGCCGCGATCGCCGAGTAGGTATCGGAGCCGGAGGACGTCACGACGCGCGTCGTGAAAGTGGAGTTATTGCCCCCGCCATGCTCCATGTGCAGCATCAGCGCAATGTCGAGCACCTTCGCCTCGAGCTTCGTATACGAGCGGTCCGGGCGAAGCATCATCAGGAGATTTTCCGCCGTGGAGAGCGCGTGATCCGGACGATGAATGTACATACTGTCATTATGTTCGTAGTGGTTGTAGGCGTGATATCCGTACACCGCGAGAAGCGGAAACACGCTGATGAGCTGGATGCACTGCCGAAGGCTGTTCCCGAGCTCCGTGTCCGTCGCCCGGTCGTCGTAGGACGCCAGCGTCAGGATGCTGCGGATCATGGAATTCATGATGTCGCGGCTCGGCGCCTTCATGATCACGTCCCTGGTGAAATTTGTCGGCAGATCCCGACCTTCCGCAAGGATCTGGCGGAACTCCAGCAGCTCCTGCGCGTTCGGCTTCTCCCCGAACAGCAGCAGATATGCCGTAGACTCAAAGCCAAAGCTGTCCCGGTCCAGCTCCTGCACGAGATGCTGCACCGGATAACCCCGGTACCAGAGCTGGCCGTCGCACGGCGTCTTGACTCCGTCCACATCCTGAAAAGAGACGATCTTCGAGATGCTGGTCAGGCCCGTCACGACGCCCTTGCCGTTTTGATCCCTGAGTCCGCGGTACACCCCATATTCCTGAAACAGATGATCTGAGATCTGATCATTCTTTCTGCATAATTCTTCCTTTTTTCCTGCGTAATCCATTATGTTCTTCTCATATCCCATTCAGCAGCCTCCTTTTTTCTTCACAGTTGTCCGTTATAAGTAGATTAAATCATAACATAACTTTTTTCTTTCTGCAAGTTTCTCCATTTACAGAAACCGGAAACAATGCTAGAATAAAGTTATGCAATTACTCAGGGGATAAATGTTTAGGGGGGGTTATTATGCGATTCACAAAGAAATACCAAGGGTTCTTTCTGTCTGTCTTTTTCCTGCTGGCCCTGGCGCTGACGCCTGTCTCCGCTCTGGCGGCCGACAAACCCGCCAAGATCACCAGCTGCAGTCTGGCGAAGGCCAACAAGGTCAAGGTCAAAGCTTCTGTTTCCAACACCAAAAAGATCAGCGGCCAGAAATGCTATCTGTTCGCGCTCTCTTTTTCCGACTCCGGGATCGGGCCGGGCACCGTGCCTCTTGCCTCCGCGAAAAAGGCGAAGAAGATGAACTTCTCCGTCAAGCTGGGCAACGCGACGGAGTCCACCCTTCTGTACTCCCGTTTCGTAATCGCGGAAAAGAAAGGCGGCGCGTACAAGATCGTCAGCAACGCGCGCTACATATCCAATCCCAAAAAGGCCGCGAAGTACAAATACGCGTTTCCGAAGGCAGTCTCCAAGAAGGGACTGCAGGTGAGCGCCAATATGCTCGAGGACGCGATCGATCTGAACATTCAGCATTCCGCGATGAATATCGTATTTTCCGAGCTGATCTCGTCCCCCGCCGAGCAGAACAACACCTTCTCCTACCCGTATGACTACCACGGGAAGACCTACTGGTTCCGCAAGGCGCTCGTCAACAGCTACGACGCTCAGCTGACCGCGCTGAAGGAGAACAACGTCACGGTGAGCGCGATTCTTCTGCTGGGCTGGCGCGACGATCTCAAATCCCTGATCTATCCGTCGGGGTGCGTTGCTGGTCACAGCTTCTACGCGTGGAACACGGCGAATGCTTCCGCAAGGGAAGAACTGCAGGCGACGCTCTCCTTCCTTGGAACACGGTACGGCTCCGATGCGGCGGAGCACGGCCGCATTGTCAACTGGATCGTCGGAAACGAGGTCAACAATTACAGCGTCTACAACTACGCCGGGGCACTGTCTCTGAAGCAGTACGCCCAGGTCTACGCGGACGCGTTCCGCATGACATACAACACAATGACGAGCATCTACTCCAACGCCCGCGTCTACATCTCGCTCGACCACCTGTGGAACACCCGCGTGGGCGGGAGCTTCACATCCCGCGAGATGCTGACGACCTTTGCCTCCCAGCTCAAGAAGCAGGGCAACATCAACTGGAACCTGGCGTTCCACCCCTACGGCTCTCCTCTGACGGAGCCGCGCTTCTGGGCGGATGTGAACGGGCAGGCGAAACAGGCGCTGTCCTCTCCTGTCATCAGCATGAAAAACATCAGCGTCCTGACTTCCTTTATCAAGAAAAACTATGGATCCAAGACGCGCATCATCCTCTCCGAGCAGGGGTATACTTCCGTGCGCTCCTCCGGAGCCGACGCCCAGAAAGAACAGTCGGCCGCGATCGCCTACAGCTATTATCTGACAGAGGCAAACAGCATGATCGACTCCTTTATCATGAACCGTCATGTCGACCATCAGGTGGAGATCGACCAGGGACTCAATCTCGGGCTCTGGACGACCGATCCCTCCAGCAGTCTTCCCGAATGGGCCAACACAAAGAAGGACTCCTGGCAGGTATTCAAGTACATGGATACCAACCTCGGAAACAGCATCACCGCCGACGCGCGCGCCGTTATCGGCATCAGCAAATGGAAAAAGGTAATCCCCGGATTCAAGAAAAAACTGTATGAAAAATACACCTTTGCGTCCGGCCAGCTGGTGCCTGTCGCCGCCTATCAGCAAGCGGCTGACCTCGCCCGGAACTGGGGCGCTTACGGCGCCGTCTCGTCCAGCACAGGCGACGCGGCGAGCCTTACCGTAAACCACAACAGCAGCAGAAACCGCAACAGCCTCTGGGGTTTCTCCCAGTCATTCGGCAGTAAGATAAAGTTTACGGATCATCCCTGTTTCTACACGACGCTGTATCTGCACGGAGCGGACGCAGGGATGGCGCAGGTCAGCGTACATTTCTACAGCGGCAAGCACATCCTTGAGTGCAGCTACGTCGTCCCGTGCGACAGCGCGATAAATCTCGGCGTCTCGCTTGCGAACTGGAAATACCGGAAATCCGTGAAGAAGATCCAGGTTCTCGTATCCCCGGTAAGCGGCGGCTGGAAAAAAGATGCCTATCTGCGCATGAACTACCCGGTGCGCGGAAATTAAAAAGAAACGCAAATATTATTTGACCAGCTTTGAGACCGGCGTCAGCTCATAGCCTTGCGCCTGGAGTTTTGTAACGATCGACTCCAGCGCATGGGCCGTGTGGCTGGCGCCGCCATGCATCCGGATGATCGCTCCGGCGCCCAGATCCGGATGTTCCGTCACCTTCTTTACGATGGATTCGACCCCGTAATCCTTCCAGTCCTCCGAGTCCACGCTCCAGCGGACGGGCAGGAGCCCTTCGGCAGTCGCCGCCCCGATCAGCGCGCTGTCGTACTCCCCGTACGGCGCGCGAAACAGACCCATCCTGGCTCCGGTCAGCGCTTTCGCCCTGTCCTGAGCTGAGCGCAAAGTCTTTTTCATCTCCTCTTTCGGCAGGCCCGCCATACTCTCGCGATCCGTACCGCGGCATCCGAGGTCGTGCCCGTCGCTCACGATGCGCTTCGCCTCCTCCGGATGCGCGTCCATCCAACTCTCCGTCACGAAAAACGTCGCCTTCGCCCCATATTTCTCCAGAATATTCAAAAGCACCTGCACGCTGCCGCATCCTCCCGTCACGTCAAAGCTCAACGCCAGTTTGTTGTCGTCACGTTTTACGCAGTCGACCGGCATGGTCTGCGCGCCCGCCGGCCCGCTCACCGCGATGCTTCTTTGGTTCGCCAGATACGCTCCGAAAAAAAATACGAAGGAACACAAGCACACCAGGCCCAGTCCCCTCAAACGGTACCACGCAAAATAAATTTCTTTCTCCATCATGTTCAGATCCGCCCCGGGTGTTCTTACCTAAACTATATGAAAATCCCGGGTCGAACATGCAATTGTCCATGCCTGCGGTTTCTTACTTTTTGTTACAAATTCATTTCCTGTCCCTTAAAAAGGATCCGCACCAGGCGCACTGTGCGCGAAGCTCCGGAGTCTCTTCGTCTCAGCACGGGTTCACATGTACCATGATGTGCTTCACCTGATCGAACTCCTTCTCAATCCCCTCGTGCACGCGCTCCGCGATCCCGTGCGCCTCGCGCAGCGTCATGTTCCCGTCTGCTGTGATGTCGACGTCCACGTAGATCCTGCTGCCGAATGTCCTCGTGCGCAGCAGATCGACGCCCTGCACGCCCTGCTGTCTCAGCACAAACTCCCGCAGCTGCGCCTCCAGCTCCGGATCGCAGGCCGTGTCCAGCATCTTGTCGATTGCGTCCCGGAAGATATCGTACGCCGCCTTCAAGATGAACAGACAGATCACAACGCTCGCGATCGGGTCCATCACCGGAAATCCCAGGCGCGCGCAAAGAATGCCGACAAACGCGCCGACTGACGAGAGCGAGTCGGAGCGGTGATGCCAGGCGTCCGCCATGAGCGCGGAAGAGTTAATCTTCTTCGCGTAAAACCGCGTGTACCAGTACATCCCCTCTTTGACCACGACAGAGACCACAGCCGCCGCCAGCGCCAGAACGCCGGGAATCGCAATCTCCTCATAATGTCCGGCTATGATCTTCTTAAGTCCGGACAGCCCAATCTCCCAGCCGGTGACCGCGAGCACCGCCGCGAGCAGGATCGCCGCGACACACTCCATGCGTTCATGCCCGTACGGATGCTCCCGGTCCGCCTCCTTTCCCGAAAGGCGGATCCCCACCATGACAAGGATCGTGCTGAACACATCCGAAGCGGAGTGGACCGCGTCGGAGATCATCGCGCCGGAGGATGCTAGGATCCCGGCCGCCAGCTTCGCGACAGAGAGCAGCAGATTCACCGCGATGCTGAGTCTCGACACGCGCATGGCCGTCTGCTCCATCGCGCTGATATTCTTTTCCTTCACTCTTAACTTCCCCATACCGATCCCCTTGTCTCTGTATCATATGAAATAAAAAGCATCTGCGGAACACTCATCATTTACTGTCCCGCAGATGCTCTCTCATCCACTGTCCGTGAAGACCCGGCCAGACGGCTCCTGCCGTTTGCCTGCTCAGTTTATACTGTAGTCATAATGCAACACAAATATTTCTAAAAGAATATCAGCTGCCCGAGTTCTTGTCAAGATGTAACACAGACTAACTTTATGTTGCCTTAACTAACCTTGCGGCTTCTTCCGGATATACTATGCTTCCTGTAAAAACGCCTTGTAACCGCGGTACGCCTCGTAGACGTCCGCTTTGCTCGTGACCTCCATCGGCGCGTGCATGTTCAGCACCGCGACGCCGCTGTCAATGACCTCCATCCCGTACAGCGCGGAGATGTACGCAATCGTTCCGCCGCCGCCGACGTCCACCTTGCCGAGCTCCGCGGTCTGGAACGCTACCCCGTGCCGGTCGAAGATCGCGCGGATCTTCGCCATATACTCCGCGTTCGCGTCGTTGCTTCCGCTCTTTCCGCGGGAGCCGGTGTATTTGTTGAACACCAGACCCTTGCCAAAGTATGCGCTGTTGCGCTTCTCAAAATAGGACGCGTACAGCGGATCAAACGCCGCGCTCACGTCCGACGAGAGCATGCGGCAGGAACTCAAGCACCTGCGCAGCCCAAGCTCGCTGTATGCCCCGGTAAGCTCCATGAGCTCCGCCACCGTGTTCTCAAAGAATCTGGACTGCATCCCGGTCGCGCCGACGCTGCCGATCTCCTCCTTGTCCACGAGCAGACAGCAACAGGTGTACGCCTGCGTCTGCGTGTCGAGCTGCGCCGCGAGCGAAGTGTACGCGCAGACGCGGTCGTCCTGCCCATAGGAGAGAATCATGCTGCGGTCAAGTCCGCAATCCCTTGCCTTGTCCGCCGGGACGATCTCCAGCTCCGCGGAGAGGAAATCCTCCTCTTCCATCCCATATTTCTCCTCGAGGATCGCCAGAATATTTGCCTTCACGGCCTCCTTCTGCTTCTTCTCCTCTTCCTCCGCTTTTCCGTCCTTTTCCGGAGCCGGACGGCTCCCGATCAGGATATCGAGATTCTCACCCTCAATGACGAGGCGCGCCTTCTTCTCCAACTGCTCCCCGGCAAGGTGGATCAGAAGATCCGAGACGAAGACGACCGGGTCGTCTTCCTTCTCACCGATGCAGACGTCGACCAGAGTTCCGTCCTTCTTCGCGACGACGCCGTGGATCGCGAGCGGGATCGTCACCCACTGATATTTCTTCACGCCGCCGTAATAATGCGTGTCCAGATACGCCAGATCCGTGTCCTCATACAGCGGGTTCTGCTTCAGATCCAGGCGCGGAGAGTCGACGTGCGCCCCGAGGATGCGCATACCCTCCTCGAGCGGCTTCTCGCCGATGTGGAACAGCGCCATCATTTTCCCCATACACACTGCGTAGACCTTATCTCCCGCCGTAAGCTTCTTTCCGTCCTTCCGCGCTTTGTCAATGCGCACATAGCCCTGCGCCTCGGCGAGCTTCACAGCCTCCTTCACGCACTCGCGCTCCGTCTTTCCGGCGTCCAGAAACGCCTTGTAGGCGTCTGTGAGCTTCCTAAGCTCCAGAAGCTGCTCCTCACTGTAAGTCGTCCATGCATTTTTCCGTTCCATACTGTTTTCTGTTCCTCCTTCGATCAAATTTTTGTCCTGAGACCTCAAATCTATCTGTTTTTATAAGCGGCAAATTCCCGATTCATTTTAGGAAATATCCCGCATAGTGTCAAGCTTGGGCGCCGTTTTTGTTCAACTCCCTGAAGAACGACACCACGAACGGGATGCAGATAAAAAACGTGACTGCGTCCGCGATCGGCTGCGCCAGCTCCACGCCGGGCAGCCCGATCAGCCGCGGCAGGAGAAGGATCAGCGGCAGGAACACATAGCCCTGCCTCGCCGAAGCCAGGAATGTGGCGACAGCAGACTTCCCAAGGCTCTGAAACGTCATATTACAGCAGACCGTCAGCGGCTGCAGCGGCAGCGCGAGACATTGCAGGCGCATGGTCGCCGTGCCGATGCGGATGACCTCCGGGTCGCTGTCGATAAACAGCCGTATGATCTGCGGCGCAGTCAGATAACCGGCCACGGCGGCCACGGCTATGAAAGCCGTCGCCCCGCAGGTCATGAAAAGAAACGCCCGTTTCACGCGGTCGTAGATCTTCGCGCCGTAGTTGTACCCGGCCACAGGCTGATAGCCCTGCCCGAAACCGATGACCGCCGAGAAGATCAGCATGAATACCTTTCCCACGATCGCCATCGCGGACACCGCCGCGTCCCCATACTGCGCGGCCTGTATGTTCAGCGCGATCATCGCCACGCTGGCAAGTCCCTGCCGGAAAAACGACGGCAGTCCGAACTTCATGATCTGCACATAGCGCCGCGGAGTCCGCGCCGCAAAGCGGATCCCCAACTTCGCAATCGTCCGTCCGCTCACGAACATGTACAGAAGCACCAGAAATCCGAAGACCTGGCTCAGCGCCGTGGCGATCGCAGCCCCGGCGATCCCCAGATGAAACGTAAAGATAAAGATCGGATCGAGTATGATGTTCAGAATGCCGCCTGATGCGATCCCAATCATCGCAAACCGCGCCTTGCCCTCCGCGCACAGCATCTTGTTCAGGGTCAGCGAAGCAATCAGAAACGGCGCGGCGTACAGGATATACCGCGCGTAATCCATCGCGTAAGGCTGTATCGTCTCTGTTGCGCCCAGCAGCTTTACGATGGGATGCAGAAAGACCGTTCCGAGCACCGCGATCAGCAGGCCGAAGACGAGCGAACAGTAGAAACCGCTGGCCGCCACCTGGGACGCCTCCTGATCTTTCTTTTCGCCCAGAAGCCGCGACATCCAGCTCCCGGCGCCCATACCGATCAAAAAACCGGACGACTGGATCAGGCCCATCAGGGACATCACGATTCCCACCGCTCCGGACGCGCTGGTCCCGAGCTGCGATACAAAGTATGTATCCGCGGTATTATAAATGCCGGTGACCATCATGCTGATGATCGTCGGCACCGCGAGAGACAGAATCAGCCGGGAGACCGGCTGTTCTGTCATTTTCTTATATTGAACTTCATTTCTGTCCATACGGATCAGCTCCATTCGATGCGTTTGTATATAGGATTCATTGCATCGCAGTCGCGTACACACCCGAACCGCGCATTCCATGTGAAAGGAACATGGACTCAGCAGATCTCCGCCCCGGCCGGCATCGCGCGCTCCGGCACCACCAGGGAAAGTTTGCCGTCCGCATCCTCCGCGCAGAGAATCATGCCTTCCGATTTCACACCCGCGAGCGTGGCAGGCTTCAGGTTCGTCAGCACCATAACCTTCTTGCCGACCATCTCCTCCGCCGTGTAGTGCGCCTTGATGCCAGACACGATCTGGCGCACCTGGCTGCCGATCTTCACCTGTGAGCAGAGCAGCTTGCGCGACTTCGGCACCTCCTCGCAGGCGATGATCTCGCCCACCTGGAACTGCAGCTTCGCGAAGTCGTCGTAAGTGATCTCCGCCTTCGGCTCCAAGTCAATTACGGCCTCTGCCTCATCTGCATCCGCGGCATGATCGCAAGCGCACTTTTCAGCACCCGCGTCCTTTTTCTGTCCGTCCGCGCCGCCTTTCGCAGCCTCCTCCGCCGCGTTCTGCGCGGCCTGCGCCTTCGCGATCTCCTCCGCCTTCGCCAAAACCTCCTTCAGATCGAGACGCGCGAAGAGGATCTCCGGCTTTTCCGTCACCTTTATACCGGATTCGTACAGGCCATACTGCGCCATCTCGTCAAGCGAACGCTTGCGCGCGTTCAGCTGCGCGAGGATCTTCTCTGAAGTCTCCGGCATAAACGCTTCGAGCAAAGACGCGCCGATTGAGATGCATTCGGTCAGGTTGTAGAGGACGGTCGCGAGGCGGTCCTGCTTCGTCTCGTCCTTCGCGAGCGCCCACGGCATCGTCTCGTCAATATATTTATTGCAGCGCTTGAACAATGTGAAGATCTCGGTGATCGCGTCCGCGACGCGCAGATCGTCCATCTTCCTGCTCACCGTGCCCGGCACCGCCAGCGCCAGCGCCTTCAGCTCCTCGTCGACCGGTTCCGCCGCGCCGCGGTTCTCCACCACGCCGCCGAAATATTTGTTCGTCATGGAGATCGTGCGGTTCACGAGGTTGCCCAGCGTGTTCGCAAGGTCGGAATTCACGCGCTCCACCATCAGCTCCCAGGAGATCACGCCGTCGTTGTCGAACGGCATCTCGTGCAGCACGAAGTAGCGCACGGCGTCCACGCCGAAGACGTCCACGAGATCATCCGCGTAGAGCACATTGCCTTTCGACTTGCTCATCTTGCCGTCGCCTTGCAGCAGCCACGGGTGTCCGAACACCTGCTTCGGCAGCGGCAGCCCGAGCGCCATCAGGAAGATCGGCCAGTAGATCGTGTGGAAGCGGATGATGTCCTTGCCGATCAGATGCAGGTCCGCCGGCCAGTTTTTCTTGAACTGCTCCGAGCTCTCTCCGTCGCAGTCGTAGCCGATACCGGTGATGTAGTTCGAGAGCGCGTCCAGCCAGACGTAGACGACGTGCTTCTCGTCGAAAGTCACCGGGATGCCCCACTTGAACGAGGTGCGGGACACGCAGAGGTCCTGCAGGCCCGGGAGCAGGAAGTTGTTCATCATCTCATTCTTGCGCGACACCGGCTGAATGAATTCCGGGTGCGTGTTGATGTGCTCGATCAGGCGGTCCGCATACTTGCTCATCTTGAAGAAGTACGCTTCTTCCCTCGCGGGCTTCACCTCGCGCCCGCAGTCCGGGCACTTGCCGTCCACGAGCTGAGACTCAGTCCAGAAGGACTCACAGGGCGTACAGTACATCCCCTCGTACGCACTTTTGTAGATGTCGCCCTGATCGTAAAATTTCTTAAACATCTTCTGGATCTGGCGCTCGTGATCCGCATCGGTCGTACGGATGAATTTGTCGTAGGACGTGTTCATCAGATCCCAGATGCGGCGGATCTCACCTGCCACATTGTCCACGAACTCCTTCGGCGTGACGCCCGCCTCGGCAGCCTTCAGCTCAATCTTCTGACCGTGTTCGTCGGTGCCGGTCTGGAAAAACACGTCGTAGCCCTGCGCCCTGCGGAAGCGCGCAATGCTGTCCGCGAGCACGATCTCGTAGGTGTTGCCGATGTGCGGCTTGCCCGATGTGTAAGCGATCGCCGTCGTCATATAATATTTCGGTTTGCTCATGTCTGTTCCTCCTTAATAAAAAAACCCATCTTCCTTATACAAGAAGACGGACGCATCAATCTGCCACTTCTTTTCGTCACCGGGTTATTCTGTTCTCTAACTTACCACAACGGAATTTGACTGTCAAGGCATGTTCCTTTTTTTCCCGTCATAAACTTGTTCCAAGAGAATGTCCCGGAGCAAGTTTTATGTTCACCGTACGATCCCTTACCAATTCACAAACCGCAGACAATGCGAAGACAGAAAAGCAAAATGCAATAAGCGGCGGAGCCGGGAAGCTTTCCTTCCTTATCATTCCGGCGCTCGCATGTGTTTTGCTTTTTCTGGTGGCGCGGCTGTGCGTCGCCCACTCTTTCCCTGCTTTCCTGTTCTCCGAAGACCGGAAATTCGAGCGCTTTACGGAGCAGGTCTTTCGTGAGGAGCTGGACAGCAACACGCTGAACCGGCACTATGTGGTCGCCGATCCCGCGGCCTACAAGCTTGACAAGAAACAGGTGACGCTCGGGAACGGCAGCCTCGGGGCGCGAAAGAAGTCTCTCACGTCAGCGGAAAATTATCTGAACACGCTGGAGACGTTTGACTATGAAAAGCTCTCCGAAAAGCATCAGCTCACCTTCGACATTTTCCGGGACTGTCTGGAAACTGAGCTGGAAGGAGCCGATTACCTGCTCTACGACGAACCGCTTGGTCCCACGCTCGGCATTCAGGCGCAGCTTCCGGTCCTGCTCGCGGAGTATACGTTCCGGACCAGAGACGACATTGAGGACTACCTGACGCTTCTCTCCCAGGTCCCGGACTATTTCTCGTCCATCCTGGCGTTTGAACAGGCGAAATCCGAGGAAGGGCTCTTCATGAGCGACGCCTGCGCAAAGGAGGTCATAAGCCAGTGCAGAGAGTTCATCGAAGATCCCGGATCCAACTACCTGATCGAAATCTTCAATGAGAAGATCGACGCCGTGAAAAACCTGACCACAGACGAAAAAATTGCTTACAAAAACCGCAATCAGTCAATCCTGAACGGCTATGTGATCCCGGCCTACGAGACCATGATAAAAGCGCTTGAACGCTTCTGCGAAAGCGGGACGAACGATCAGGGACTTTGCTACTATCCGAAAGGAAAAGAATATTACCGCTGGCTCGTCAAGACCACCGTCGGCGACGACCGTTCGATCGAGGAGATCGAGGAGGCCGTAAAAGTACAGATGGTGGAAGATTTCACAGCGATCCGCGAGCTGATGAAGCGCCCGGAAATTAACGCTGGAAATAGTGCGAAAGGCACCTGGGAGGACAGCGCGGCGGAAAACGAAAGTGAACCTGCGTCCACGGTTGAGGCATGGAGCAGCCTTACGGCGGGTTCGGCCGGGCAGGCCGGACTGCCGGAACAGACGCTCAAAGCGTGGGATGCGGTCATCACCGGGATCGGCAGTGTGAAAAAGCAATCCCGCAATGCATCTGCGGATGTCGACAGCGCTTCGGCAGACACGATCCCGGCTTCGGAGAGCGTCATCGCCGATGAAATGTCTGATGCCGGCGGCATGGACACAGCTTCCGGAAACAGCGTAGGTACCGACATAAGAACCGGAGCCTCCGGTGATCCCGCCGCGATGCTTGAGGATCTGCGCGAAAAAGTCACGCAGGATTTTCCGCTGCTCCCGGCCGTATCCTGCCAGGTCAAGTACGTCCACGAATCCCTGCAGGATTACTTAAGTCCCGCCTTTTATCTGTCGCCCACGATCGACGACTATACAAATAATGTCATCTATATCAACCCGGCGAGCAATTACAGCGACCTCGAACTCTTTACGACGCTCGCGCACGAGGGGTATCCGGGGCATCTGTTCCAATCCGTCTACTTCAGCGCGCAGGAGCCGGATCTGCTGCGAAATCTGCTCGACGTCGGCGGATATACGGAGGGCTGGGCCACCTATGTCGAAATGTATGCCTACTCGCTCTGGGAGGACGATCCGGCACTCGCCGCCCTGTCGCAGCGAAACCGCTCCTTCACGCTCGGCCTCGCCTCCCTGCTCGACATCGGCATCCACTACCGCGGCTACTCGCTCGACCAGGTCAGGGCGTTCCTAGAGCAGCTCGGCTTCGGGGGCGACACAGCGGAAACGCTGTACCGTACGATCCTCGAAGCCCCGGCGAACTATCTGCAATATTACGTGGGCTGCCTGAACTTCTGCTCTCTGCGCGATGAGCTGAAGCAGGCGCAGGGGGAGCGCTTCTCCCTGAAGGAGTTCCACCGCCTCGTGCTCGAGACCGGCCCCGCGCCGTTCTATATCCTGCGGAAGCGATTGCTGTGTT
Organism: uncultured Lachnospiraceae bacterium; assembly: GCA_947626285.1. Classification (GTDB taxonomy): domain Bacteria; phylum Bacillota; class Clostridia; order Lachnospirales; family Lachnospiraceae; genus Choladousia. Next base: position 39,808 of record CANQRR010000006.1, on the reverse strand, counting down.
CCGCCTCATAATTTTATATGACAAACATAAGGAGCACGCGATGCAGTTCATTTTATATTTGTCACAATTCATGATCCCCTTCCTGATCTTCTACGTGATCGGGTACGGGCTGCTCGCGAAGGTGCCGGTCTACGACAGCTTCATCCGCGGCGCGAAAGAGGGGCTGCAGACCGTCGTCCGGATCGTTCCCACCCTGATTGGGCTGATGGTGGCCGCCGGCGTGCTGCGCGCCTCCGGCTTTCTGGATCTTTTGGCGTCGCTGCTCGAACGGGCGGCTTCCAGAGCCGCCTTTCCCGCCGCCCTCGTACCCCTCGCGCTGCTGCGCATGTTCTCCTCGAGCGCGGCGACCGGCCTTCTGCTGGACGTCTACAAGGAATACGGCACGGACTCCTCGGTCGGACTGATCGCCTCGCTGATGATGTGCTGCACTGAGACCATCTTTTACACGATGAGCCTCTACTTCATGACCGCCGGCATCAGGAAAACGCGTCATACCCTCCCCGGCGCTCTGCTTTCCACCTTCGCCGGGATCGCCGCGTGCGTCGTCCTCGCCCGCGCAATGGCATAATTGACATTTTACGCGCTACCCTTTATAATGAAAAAAATTCAATTGTGAAAAAGAGGAGACCATTATGAAAAAAGTGGCGATCGTCACAGACAGCAACAGCGGCATCACAAGGGCCCAGAGCGACGAGCTGGGAATCTACGTCCTGCCGATGCCGTTCTTCATCAACGATGAACTTTATTACGAGGATATCACTCTGACGCAGGAGGAATTTTACCTGCATTTAAAGAACGACTCAAACATCTCCACTTCCATGCCGTCCTTAAATGACGTGACGGAGCTATGGGACAAGCTTCTGAAGGACTATGAGGAGATCGTTCACATTCCGATGTCCAGCGGCTTAAGCGGCTCGTGCAGTGCCGCGCAGGCGCTCGCGCAGGATTACGATGGAAAGGTGTTCGTCGTGGACAACCGCCGTATCTCCATCACCCAGAAGCAGTGCGCCATCGAAGCGAAAGCGCTCGCGGACGCGGGCTGGGGCGGCGCGGAGATCGCGAAATATCTGGTGGACACGGCTGCGGATTCCAGCATCTACATCACGCTGAATACCCTGTACTATCTCAAAAAAGGAGGCCGGATCACGCCTGCCGCCGCCGCGCTCGGCACGCTGCTGCGCTTAAAGCCGGTGCTGCAGATCCAGGGCGACAAGCTCGACGCCTACGCGAAGAGCCGCACGATGAAAGCCGCGCGCACCACGATGCTTGAAGCCATTCACAAGGATATCACGGAACGCTTCCATTCCCCGGAGGACGGCTCTGAATTCAACGTCATGCTGGCCTATTCCGGGACGGACCTGACTGAAGTCAACTCCTGGAAGGAGGAGGTAGAGGCGCATTATCCTGGCCACGCGCCGCTGATGTGCGACCCGCTGTCCCTGAGTGTCTCCTGCCACATCGGGGACGGATCGATCGCGATCGCGATAGCAAAAAAGCTCCCGGAGGAGCTTCTTCACAAATATCAATAAGACGTTTCTTTCGGAAGGGTGCCTTGGCACCCTTCTTAAAATTTCACCTTATACTGGATCACATTCTTGATGTCATAGCTGGCAAGTCCGTACACGCCGGACCACCAGCCTCTGAACTGGGCGCCCGGATCGTAGTATTTCTGATCGATGATCACCCAGCAATGCCCCGACATGCCGTCTCCGGCCTGACTCTTGCTGCTCACCTTGCCGGCGACTACATTCGGACTGTACCCCACTTCGCTCGCCAGCGCCGCGAACGCGCATGCGAGACCGTAGCTGCTGCCCGCGCGTGTGTTCAGCATCGTCAACGCCTCCTGCCTCTGCCAGCCCTTCTTCTTGAAGTCCGGCGTGCGCTGATAGTAGGTGAAGCGCTTATCGCTCACGACATAATCCCAGCACGCCTTGAGCTTCTGCTCTTTCGTCATCGTGCCGTTGGTGATGGACGCGACGACCTCCATCGTCGTGATCTTCAGATTCGTCGCAACGCTACTCTTAGCCTTGCCCGTGCTGTCGAAAGTGATCCCGCTGTAGGTCTTGCTCCGCTTCAGCACGCCCTTGGAGTTAGCGTAGTACAGCGCGTTGTCGAACACGATCCATCCGGTGTAGACAGACCCATCCTTCGCCACGAGATATTTTTTCTTTCCGCTCGTCACAAAGCTGGTCTTCGTGCCCTGCACCAGACGGGCTTTCTTGTTGAACAGATAGAGCTTCCCGTCAATCTTCGCGACGCCTGTCTGCGCGCTTCCGTCCGCCTTGAAATAATAGCGATAGTTCCCTATCGTTCTCCACTCGTTCTTTACCTTCTCGCCCTGGCTGTTGTAGCAGTAATACTTGCCGCCCTCCTTCCGCAGCAGCGAATCGACTGCCTGAACCTCCGTGCTCGTCTCCGTCTCGGTCCCCTGCTGCGCGTTCACGTTTGCCAGAGGCGTCGCCATCACGGTCATGATCGTCATTTTACCGGTCGCGGCGTCCTTGAATACATGTACATCAAAGCCCGTGTAGACGTAAATGCTCCCAGTGCCGTTCCCATAGTTGGTCGACAGTCCCTGCTTTACCTCCTGCGGAGTATATCCAAGCTTGGCGAGAAGGTCGATCAGCGTCGCGTACGCGGTCCCTTCTTTCGCCGCCGCCCGCAGCTTCTTTGAGCTTTTCTTGTCAAAAACACCCGTCCCGGAATTGAACACGTAGAACTGGCCTTTGCTGACATAGACTCCCGTGAGCATATGTCCAAGCTGGTCAAATCCGTAGGTCTTCCCACTTATCTTCTTTTTCGCAAGCGTCAGAATCCCGTCCGCGTTCGTGCTGCCCGCGTAGGCCGCCCCATCGCTTCCGAAATAGAAGCTGTACTTTACATTCTTTCCGCCGATCTTTACCTTGACCTTTTTCCAGCTGTTTACGACCTTCTTGTCGTTGGAATAATAGTAGAACTTCCCGCCTTCCTTAAAAAGCCCCGACTTTCCGGCAGCCTGCGCGACGATCGACGCGCCCGACATCGCAGGAAACTGGATCAGGCAAAGGCAAAGCGCCAGCACAAGAATCCTCTTCCATCCCTTCATAGTATCTCCCCCTTTGTAAAACCACGGTTTTCCTCATTATAGCACGTTTCCCGGCAAACTCAAGGATAAAAATCTGTCTTTTTCTCAGAGGATCCGCGGCTCTCCGTCAATCTCCGCGTAGACCGGAATCGATGACAGATTCTGAACGCGCGTGCCGTCCGCGCTGAACAGCAGCCCCCTCGCCGCGTTCATATAATCCACATAATCAATGTTCGTCGTATACCAGACGTCCGCCTGTCCATGCATGCGCTCGCAGAACGCTTCCATCGCGTCCCAGGTATGCTCGCGGTCGAATTCAAAACTATGTCCCCACACATAGAACAGTGAGAGCCGACTGAAATGCGGTGTATTCAGGAAACGATCCGCCATCTCCCCGAACGCGTCGTTGTGGTGGCAGCTCGGCGTCCACCTCAGGAAATCCCGTGGGACGCTGAAGTTGCCGGTCGAATCTACAGTCCTGCAGTACGCAAAGCCAAGCGTCTTCAACGTGTTTACCACCCGCTCGTCATACTCGCCGTACGCATAGGAACAGCCGCGGATGATCCGGCCTGTGCACTCCTCGAGCGTCAGACGGTCCTGATAGAATTCCCGTACCAGCCGCTCCTGCGCCAGATGTGTCGGAAATTCGTGCAGCACGCCGTGGCACGCGATCTCGTGTCTCTCGAACAGAGTCGACAACTCCTCTTTTGTCAAAAATCCCTCGCTGTCCAGTATCCCGGAATTCAGATGGAACGTCGCTTTCAACCCGTAGCGGTTAAAGATCTCCACGAGTCTCCGGTCAAAGACCTGCCCGTCGTCGTAGCTGAATGTCAGCGCTTTGTTCTTAAACTCCGGATAAAACAATCTAAAGCTCATAGCACACCTCCGCCGTCGTATGGCCCGTCAGCTCGCAGCTTCGCGCATCCGGTTGGGAACAGCCCGCGTAGAATACAAATTTCCGTCCATCCACTTTGCGGCAGCCCGCCTCATCCACAACGGTGAGCGCCTGCCGGGGGATCTCGAGCGTCAGCGTCTTCGTCTCTCCTGCCTCCACGCGCACTCTCCGAAACGCGGCAAGCGACGGATTCTTCGGCGCAAACTCCGAATCCAGACATTTGACATAAATCTGGATCACTTCCTCCGTGGGAACGCTGCCCGCGTTTTCCACGGTTATGTTCATATGTACCGGAGCCGCGCATGCGTCGGACGCGCAGTCAGCCGCGCTGCTCTTTCCATTGTCCGCGGCGATCTCTGCGCTCTTCACACAGACGTCTCCGTAAGTCAACCCGTAACCGAACGGATACTGCGCTTTCCCGCTCATATAGCGATAAGTCCTGCCCTGCATTGAGTAATCCTCAAAATCGGGCAGCTCATCCAGCGACTCATAGAACGTGACCGGAAGCTTGCCGGACGGGGAGACGTCCCCGAACAGAAGCTCCGCCACCGCGCTTCCGCCCTGCGCGCCCGGATACCAGACCTGCAGGATCGCGCCGAAATGCTCCGTCGCATAACCCAGATCCACGTCGCTGCCCGTCATCACACAGAGCACGGTCGGCGTGCCCGTGGAAGCGACCGCCTCCATCAGGTCGCGCTGCACCTGCGGGAGCAACAGATCCGGCTTGTCCCCGGACGCGTAGCTGTTGCCCGTGTCGCCCTCTTCGCCCTCGAGCGTCTCATCCAGCCCCACGCAGAGGATCACCACGTCGCTGTGCGCGGCGACGATCTTCGCCTCAGAGAGACGGTCCCCCGCAAACGCCAGGTTCTCCGTGCGGTCGCGGAAGAGCTCGCAGCCCGGCGTCGTGAGCACACGCACGTCATCGCCCAGATAATCCTGCAGTCCCTCCTGGATCGTCACATAGCGGGACGCCGTACCGTGGTAGTTGCCCACCAGCGCCACGCGGCTGTTCGCGTTCGGCCCGATGACGCCCACAGTCTTCAGTTTGTCTTTCTTAAGCGGCAGGACGCCGTCGTTTTTCAACAGCACGACGCTCTCCAGCGCCGCCTTCTTCGCCAGCGCCAGATGCTCCTTCGACTCGACCTCCTCGTAGGGGATCGCGTCGTACTCGCTGCCGTCGAACAACCCGAGCATATAGCGCGTCGTGAACAGGCGCACGGCGGATTCCGTGATCGTCTCCTCCGTGACCAGCCCGCTCTTATAGGCGTTTAATATATGAAGATAGGTATTTCCGCAGTTCAGGTCGCAGCCGTTGTTGATCGCCAGCGCCGCGGACTCCTTCGCGGACGAAGTCACCATATGGTGCTCGTGGAAATCGCGGATCGCCCAGCAGTCGGAGACGAAGTGTCCCTGGAATCCCCACTCGCCACGCAGTTTTTTCTGGAGCGTCGGGCTGCCGCAGCAGGGCTCGCCATTCGTGCGGTTGTACGCGCCCATCACGGCCTCCACGCCCGCCTCCTCGACCAGCGCCCGGAACGCCGGCAGGTAGGTCTCGCCCATGTCCTTCGGCGTCGCCTCCGCGTTAAATTCGTGGCGGATTCCCTCCGGTCCGGAATGCACAGCAAAATGCTTGGCGCACGCCGCCGCCTTCATCGTCTCTCCGTCTCCCTGCAGCCCTTTCACGAAAGCCACGCCGAGACGGCTCGTCAGATACGGGTCCTCTCCGTAGGTCTCATGTCCGCGCCCCCAGCGGGGATCGCGGAAGATGTTGACGTTCGGGGACCAGAAAGTCAGCCCCTTGTAGATATCACGGTCCTCCTGCGCAGAGTACGCGTTGTACTTGGCGCGTCCCTCCGTCGCGATCACGTCCGCGATCTCGCCCACAAGCTCTTCATCGAACGTCGCCCCGACGCCGATCGCCTGCGGGAATACCGTCGCCTGTCCGGCGCGCGCCACGCCGTGGAGCCCTTCGTTCCACCAGTTGTAAGCGGGAATGCCAAGCCGCCTAATCGCGGGCGCGTCGTATCGAAGCTGGCTTGCCTTCTCTTCCAGTGTCATCTGCGCGACAAGCGCCTCCGCCTTTTTTCTCGCCTCTTCTCTTTTCATTTTCGTCTCCTGTTTTGATTGATTTTTACGGTTCCGTGTTTAAGAAAAGCCGACCCTCACGGCATAATCCCGCATCGGATCGGCTTCTGTCAGACATATCAGAGGGCGCAGGCTTCCTCAGCCTTTCACCGCACCCGTCGTCAGACCTTCGACGATCTGGTTACTGAACATACAGTATACGATAACTGTCGGTGCGATCGCTATGATGATCGCCGCAAACATCTGCACATAGTTCGTCGCGTACGGTCCCACAAAGTAGGTCAGCGTGACCGGCAGTGTCTTCTTCGCCGGGTCGGAGATGAAGACCATCGCCAGAAGCAGCTCGTTCCAGTTGTTGATGAAGGTCATCAGGCCGGATACGAAGAAGCCCGTGCGCGCCAGCGGCAGCGCGATCTGGAAGAAGCAGCGGTAGATGCCGCAGCCGTCGATCGCCGCCGACTCGAAGAGCTCTCCCGGAATCGACTTAAAGAAGCCGGTCATCAGAAAGATCGTCATCGGGAGCGAGAACGTGATGTACGGAAGCATCAGTCCGAAGCGCGAATTCGTCAGTCCCATGTGCGAGAAGCGTACAAACAGCGGGATCAGGATACAGTGCACCGGCACCATCATACCGATCAGGAAAAAAGTCCCGGTCGCCTCAGAGAGCTTCCAGCGCATCCGCCCTATCGCGAACGCCGCCATCGAACCAAAGAACAGGCTCACAAGGAGCGTCACGCCGCAGACGAGCACCGAGTTCAGCAGCGCAATGCCCAGCTTGCCGAGCGTCCACGCCTCCGCGTAGTTGTTCCAGTGGATCATCTGCGGGAAACCGAACGGAGCCTTCATCAGCTCCGGATTGTCCTTCACGGAAACCAGAAGCATCCAGAGCAGCGGAGCCAGATAGAGCACCGCCAGCAGAACCAGCAGTATGTAGATCAATACGATAACCGGACTGATCGGTTTCTTTTTCTTACTTACATTGTTATTCATCGATCCGCCCTCCTATCCTTCATAAGTTTCCACTTTGATGACTCTCTTGACCAACAGTGTCACAAGCAGGCAGAACACGAGAAGGATCACGGAGATCGCGCTCGCGTAGCCGTACTTGAAGTAGTTGAAACCCTCCGCGTAGAGCTCGGTCGCAAGGACCTCTGTGCGGTGGTTCGGTCCGCCCTGCGTCATGTTGTAGACCAGGTCGAAGAATTTCAGCGAACCGATGCAGTTCAGCGACAGCGAAGTCACCATCATCGGTTTCACGAGCGGAAGCGTGATATAGCGGAACGATTTCACTTTCGAAGCCCCGTCGATGTAGGACGCCTCGTAGACTTCCCGTGAAATGCCGGTGATCTGCGCCATGTAGAGCATCATGTTCTGTCCGACGTACTGCCACAGCGCCACGAACGCGATGACCCACATCGGGAGCACGATGAAGCCCTTGGAATCCATCAGCCAGAGCGGTCCCTCGATGCCGAACTTCGCCAGAAGCTGGTTGATACCGATCCTCGGGTTGAACAGGAACGCCCACAGAAGACCGAGGGCTGCCGAGGAGAGGACGCATGGCAGGTAGTAGATGTTCTTGAACACGTTGCGCCCCTTCGGGATATTCGTCAGCAGCACCGCCAGCAGAAGACCGATGATCTGCTGCGTGACCGCGGAAAAGATCATAAAGAAGATAGAGTTCTTCAGCGCGATCTTGAATGTGCTGTCCTTGAAGAACAGGTTCTGGTAATTCTTAAGTCCCACAAAGGTCGGCGGCGTCAAAGCCGCGTAGTCGCAGAAAGAATAGTAGATCATCTGGAACATAGGAATTATCAGAATCAGCACGAACATGATCAGCGCCGGGGCGATAAAGATGCAGATCGCCTTTTTATTCCGTAATATCTTATCCATAACATTCTCCTTTTTTGTTTAAGAAAGCCGCTGCAGAAAGAACCTTTCACGCCTGTTCTGCAGCGGCTCCTACGCCACTAATTCATTATGGCTGTCTTTTTATTCGACTTACTCCCAAACGTTGCTCTCGTAGAAATCCTGTACAGACTGCAGAGCATCCGCCGGCTCCGCATTCCCAAGGAATACGTCAACCATCGCGTTGTCGAAGCAGTCGCCCGCCTCTACGGAATCCAGGGACTCATTGTAGAATCCGAGGGTACCGGTCGCCTGAGCCATGATGTCCTGCACATATTTCAGCTGAGCCGGAGCTACGTCGTAGTCGATCTCAACGTTCTTGTTGATCGGGAACTTGCCGGCAACCTCTGCCATGTACTTCTGAGCCGTCTCATCCGTGAACATCTTCATCAGAGCGATCACCGCATCCTGATGCTCGGTCGTGGAGCTCATCAGCAGGTTGTCCGTCTTAACGATCGTACGGTTCGGATCCGCGCCGCCCTCGATCGCCGGGAACTGGAACACGCCGCACTTGTCTTCGATCGTGTCGCTCGCGCCGTTCATCTGGCCGATAACCCAGGAACCCTGAACGAGCATAGCAGCCTCTTCGTTGTAGAACGCTGCCGTAGCCTGATCGTTGGAGTCGCCTGCCGCGGTCGGCTGGAAGTACTTGGAGAGCTCCTGAAGCTTCGTAGCTGCCTGTACGAACACATCGTCCGTCCAGTTCGCCTCGTGGTTCGCGATCGCCTCAAGGTCCGCGCCCTGGCGGTCACACAGATAACCTGCGATCATCGACAGGCACCATGCCGTGCCGGCGGAGCAGCTGATCGGGGTAATGCCCGCATCCTGAAGGGTCTGGCAAACCGTGAGCAGCTCATCATATGTAGTCGGAACCTCTACGCCTGCCTGCTCGAACAGCTCAGTGTTGTAGAATACGCATGCCGCCTGGAAGCAGGTCGGGATGCCCATGATCTTTCCGTCGTAGGTCATTCTGTCGAAGATACCGTCCGTGAATGTCGCGTACCAGTCCGCTTCCTGATTCTGAAGGATGTCGGTGAGGTCCGCCGCAGCGCCCGCCTCTACGTATACGTCCATGTTCGGGCCCGGGTTACAGATGTAAAGATCCGGTGTGTCGCCCGCCGCGATCAGAGCGTTGAGCTTTCCGTCGTACTCCTCAAGGTTCGTGGTGATCGGAGTTACGTGGTACTGTCCCTCATACTCGGTGTTGAAACGATTGATAACGTCCGCATAGCCGAGGGAAGTCGTGTCTGTGGTTGCCTCGAGGTCATCCCAGAACATCCAGGTGATCTCTACCGGCTCATCCGCCTGTACCGGAAGCGCTGCTACCGTCATGCTGCCAACCATGGCTGCCGTCAAAGCGACTGAGATCCATTTTTTCATTCTCATTTCAAATTCCTCCTTTTGAATTTTTTTACAAGTTTCTGTGTAATACACTATAGCAGAATCCGATTGCTATTTCTTTTTAATTATTGCTATCTGTCTCCAAATTATTGCTCTAATATTTCCCCGGATTTTTTTAATTGTTAGAAATGTCCAGTTTTTCAAGTTATTTTTTATTCATTTTGACAGTGTCTTTTCCGCTGCTTTCCCTAAAATGACGATTTGGCAAAATCATATTGAGTTTTTTTGTCGCTTTTGGTATAGTGAAGAAAATTATGCTTATCGCAATTTCTCATAATTCAAAAAATGTCAATAAATGGGAGGCGATCTTCTTGATCGAGAGTCTGAGCGGCCTGCACGAGACCGTCAATTACAAAAAGAATATGCAGCTTCAGCTCTACAACAACGACGAATATGAGAACTATCCGCCGCACTGGCACACGCCGTTCGAGCTGATCATGCCGACGGAGAGCACTTACCGCGCCGTCTGCGGGGACAAGGAATTCAATCTGCGCGAGGGCGATATCCTGATCGTGTGCCCCGGCATAGTGCACGAGCTCTTCGCCCCGCCAAAGGGCGTGCGCATCATCTTCCAGCCCGGCCTCACGCTGGTCAACAGCAAAGAGGCGAATATGATCATCTCCATGATCAGCCCGGCGATCCTGATCACGCCGGAGGAATATCCGCAGATCCACGCCCGGGTGCGCCAGCTCATGCTGGATATCCGGGACGAATATTTCAGCCAGCCGCTGTACGCGGAATCCTGCATCGCTTCCAAATTTATCGAGATCCTGGTGCTGGTGGGCCGCTGCCAGGCCGAGATCACGCAGCAGCACTTCGAGGCGAAAAACGACAAGCAGAAGGAGTACATGGACAAATTTCTCTTCATCTGCGACTACATCAACGACCACTTCGCCGAGCAGCTCACCCTCGAGGAGGTCGCCGCGCTGGCCGGTTTCTCCAAGTATCATTTCACGCGGCTATTCAAGCAGTACGCGGACACTTCTTTTTACAAATACCTGAATCAGAAGCGCATCGCGCACGCGAAGAATCTGCTCGTGAACAAGGATTACTCCGTGCTTGAGGTGGCGCTGCAGTGCGGCTTCTCCAACCTCTCCTCGTTCCTGCGGATGTTCAAGCAGCTGACCGGCTGCACGCCGACCGAGCTGCGCAGGATGTACGACGGGAATTTTGATTATGTATAAGAACAAAATGCATTGCTTTTTCTCTCCGGTGATTGTAAAATAGACCCAGCTATCACAGACAGGTCCGGCCGATCGTCATCGCCGGACCGCCGATTCCTGCAGGGAGGGTTTTATACATGCGAAAATTTGAAGGATTTCAGCGGGGCGTCAATCTGGGCGGATGGATCTCCCAGTGCGTCAGCCGCGAAAAGGAGCATTTTGAGACGTTTATCACAAAGAAAGACCTTGCGCGCATCGCCGGCTGGGGGCTCGACCATGTGCGGCTGCCGATCGACTATGACATCGTCATGAATGAGGACGACACGTTTATCGAGGACGGCTTTGCGCTCATCGACCGCTGCATCGCCTGGTGCCGGGAGTGCGGGCTGAACATCATTCTCGACGTACACAAGACGAAAGGCTACATGTTCGACACAAATGAGATTCTGGATCCGGACGCGTTTTTCCACAGCCAGGAACTGCAGGACAGCTTCCTTCACCTGTGGAAAGAGCTTGCCCGCCGCTACGCGAAGGACGCTGACATTGCCGCGTTCGAGCTGCTTAACGAGATCGTGAATCCGGAGATGGGCGAGATTTGGAACGGAATCGCCCGCCGCACGGTCGAGACGATCCGCGGCATCGCGCCGGACAATTACATCCTGATCGGCGGCGTCTGCTACAACAGCGTCGCGAACGTGCCGGATCTCGACGCGCCCTACGACGACCACATCGTTTACAATTTCCACTGCTACGCGCCGCTGATGTTCACGCACCAGGGAGCGTACTGGGTGAAGGATATGCCCCGCGATTTCCGCACCGGCTATCCGCAGACCGCCGCCGAGTTCCGCATCATCGGAAACAAGGTCGAGCAGGCGCGCGTGGACGCGGTCTGCGAGGACTTCATCGACCCGCAGGACTCCGGCGCGGTACTGTTTGAAAAGATGTTTGCGGAGGCCGTCGCGTACGCCGATAAAATGAATGTCCCGCTCTACTGCGGGGAGTACGGCGTGATCGACCTGGCGCCCCTGCCGGACACCGTGCGTTGGTTCGACGACATCCACTCCGTGTTTGAGAAGTTCGGCATCGGCCGGGCGCTGTGGAATTATAAGAATAAGGATTTCGGCCTGGTGGACGAGCACTACGCAGAGGTGCTGGATGAGTTGGTGAAGAGGCTGTAGCCGGATCACACAGGCCAGAGAGAGGACGACATGAGACTTCGAAACATCCCTGGTTCCCGGGAGGCGATCGCCGCAAGTGAATACGTGGTGCACGAAGATGTGATGCGCGAGAAAAAGGGGCACTGGAACGAAGTATTCGGGAATGACCGCCCCCTGCACCTGGAGATCGGCATGGGGAAAGGGCGCTTCATCACAGAGTTGGCGCTGCGCCATCCGGACCGCAATTTTGTGGGGATCGAGAAATATTCGAGCGTGCTTCTGCGCGCGCTGGAGAAACGCGGCGAGAACGAACAGCTTACCAACCTGCTGTTCCTGCGCATGGAGGCGGAGGATCTGACCGAGGTATTCGGCGAAGGCGAGGTCGCCGGGATCTATCTGAACTTTTCCGATCCGTGGCCAAAGGACCGCCACGCGAAGCGCCGTCTACCGAGCCGGGAATTTCTGGCGCGTTACGACCGCGTCCTCTCTCCGGACGGCCGCGTGGAATTCAAGACGGACAACCGGTCGCTGTTTGAGTTCGCGCTCACGGAGGCGGAGGCCGCCGGGTGGACCGTGGAACAGTGTACGTTTGACCTGCATCACGACGAAGTGATGATGCGGGGAAACATTATGACCGAATATGAAGAGCGCTTTTCCTCACAGGGCAATCCGATCTGCAAGCTGGTACTGAGCCGGCGAAAACCGACAGAATGATCCGGTTCCGGCGTATGCCTGAGCGCGCAGATCCGCACCGACGACGAGTTCGCGTATCGCGTGTGACATCCCGGAATCCTCTGCATAATATGTTGTGACAGAAAGTTTTGCGCCGCTGCCGGCTTTTGGACATGGCGAACGGACAGCGGCCTGTCGGAGATCGTTATGCGAAGAAGCGGAATTCAGAAAAAGCTGTACCGGCTCACCTACGATCGGCCGGACGTGCAGAGAAAGGTATTACAGATTTCGCGCTCCCTTGAGGAAGTGAAAAAAATTCTGGAAAATATAGGGCGCGGAAAAACCAACAAAAACAAATGCAGACAGAGATAATAAGGCGATCACATCAAACAGGAGCCGGACCTAATCGTCCAGCTCCATTTTTTGCAATACGCTCTCTACCATTTCGTCAGAGATCTCTTTTCGCGTCAAACGGTGCGCGAGATACAGATCGAAGAGATAGCTGAGGATCGCGACCACCGGAACGCCGAGGAACATACCGATGAGCCCGGCGAGTTTGCCGCCGATCGTGATCGCGAAGATGATCCACAGCGGCTTTAAGCCTATGGAATCCCCGAGGATCTTCGGACCCAGGATCAGCCCGTCGAACTGCTGCAGGCAAAAGATCATGACAGCGAAGATGAACGCCTGAAGCGGGCTGATGAACAGGATGATCAGAATACCCGGCGCCGCTCCGATGAACGGACCGAAATACGGTATCATGTTCGTAACGCCGACGATAAGGCTGATCAGCAGCGCGTACGGCAGCTGCAGGATCGTCATCAGAATAAAACAGAGAACCCCGATGATCAGAGAGTCGATGAACTTGCCGACCACAAAGCTGCTGAACAGCCGGTTGCACTCAGCGAGGATCTCCTGGCACGCGGAAATGTATTTCTTTGGGAGAAACGCGTAGATCATGCGCCAGGAGGCGTGCATGATGCGGCGTTTATCGTACAGCATGTAGACCGATACGATCAGGGTGATGAACAGATTGACGACCCAGTCGACGATCGACATTGAGATCGTGTAGAGTGCCGGCACCATGTTGGTCGCAAAATTCTGCAGATACGAGGCGAACTCCGGCATCGCGTCGGCGAGATAATCCCGAATCATACTGATATCAAGGTTCGGAAAACGCTTCTGCAGGCGGGAGAGCATATCCAGCACCGTCCTGTAGGCAGTCGGCAGATAATTGACAAAATCCACGAGGTTCTTGGCGATCTCCGGGAAGACATACAGCAGGGTGAGCACGACGAAGCCGACCACGATCACATAGGTGATCAAGATCGCGAGGACCGTGTGCAGCCCATGCTTTAATTTGAAATGCAGTCGATCGCAGAGCCTGCCGATGCCGCGGTAAAACATGTGCATCATCGGGTTGAGCACATAGGCGAGCAGCGCGCCCAGGATAAAGGGCGAGAGCATACCGATGACCTGCCTCAGCCACGCCTTAGTCTTGTCGATATCAATGACGCATTTGAAGATGATCGCCGCAATGAGCACCATGACGCCGGCATAAATACAGATCGTGAAATATTGATTGTTCTTGATGAAGCGCTGCTTCTTCGGCGCCGGATTCTGATCCATGGCGGTCACCTCTCTGCATATCTGAGACAATAATTGGATAAAATTCAGTATAGAGGATTTCCGGACAGGATTCAAGTATTATAATTGTGAAAAAAAACTAAAAAAGCTGAAATTAAAATATAAAAAAAGTATAAATTATGGATTGCAATTTGAGAGGTCATGTATTATAATAGCTTTTGTTTATAAAGGACGCGCGATTAGCTCAGTTGGTAGAGCACCTGACTCTTAATCAGGGTGTCCAGGGTTCGAGCCCCTGATCGCGCACTGAAACACTGTTTTCGATGACGAATGAGCACCGGGGGCGGTGTTTTCTTAATTTAATCACTGTTTGAAAAAATGGGCTGCCATACGGCAGCCCAAATTGTTTCTCTCTGTAAATCTGTAAATACCGATCAGCCCTTCACACTGCCCGCGGCGACACCGCCCACGATGAAGCGGGACAGGAAAATGTACACCACGATAACCGGCAGGATCGAGAATGCGATCATCACGTACACCTGGCCCATATCGAACTTCAGGAAGTCCGCGCTACGCAACTGCGCGATCAGGATCGGGAGCGTCTTCTTCTTGTCGTCGCTCAAGATCAACGCCGGAATGAAGTAGTTGTTCCAGCTTCCCACAAACGCGAAGATCATCTGCACGGCCAGCGCCGGCTTCATCAGCGGAAGCACGACCTTGTTAAACGTGTTGAATTCACCCGAGCCGTCGATACGAGCCGCCTCCACGAGAGACAGCGGCAGGTTGCTCTCCATGAACTGCTTCATATAGTAGAAGGTCACCGGAGCCGCGATCGACGGAATGATCAGCGGGATGAAGCTGTTGATCAGCTTCATGTTCAGCAATAACTGATAGAAACCAAGCGCCGTCACCTGCGACGGGATCATCATGATCATCAGAATGTAGGTGAAGATCGCCTTGCGGAACTTGAAGTTGTACGCGTGCAGCGCGTACGCCGTCATCGTCGAGAAGTACACGCCGAGCGCGCCGCTCAGGGTGGCGATGACCGCACTGTTGATCAGACCCTGTACGATCGGAAGCGTTCCGTGGAGCACGCCGATCCAGTTTGTGATCAGATATTTGCTGGGGATCGGTGTAAAGCCCTTCGCCAGCTCGCCTTTCGATCTGGTCGCGTTCACGAAGAGTACGTAGAACCAGAACAGGCAGAAAAACGTGACGATGATCAGCGTGATATAAGCGATGACTCGTCTGGCCTTGATGCCAAGACCTCTTTCTTTCCTCTCTCTCATATGCGTCCTCCTCCTTTACTCGACCTTGGTGTTCGTCATCTTGAAGACGATCAAACTCAGGATACCGGTGATGAAGAACATCAGCACGGAGAGCGCGCCGCCCATACCGTAGTTCTTGCTGAACAGATGCTTGTTCAGGAACATGATCAGCGTCATCGAGGAACGCATCGGGTCGCCGGTGCCGTTCGTCAAGATCTGCGGCACATCGAACATCTGAAGACCGCCGATCAGGGAAGTGATCATCACGTAGATCAGGATCGGGCGCAGCAGCGGCAGCGTGATCTTGAAGAAGACGTCTGTGCTGGTGGCGCCGTCCACCTGCGCCGCCTCAAACAGCGCCGTATCGATGCCGAGCATGCCGGCCATCAGAAGGATCGTCGTGTTACCAAACCACATCAGCAGGTTCATGAACGCCACGAGCCCTCTCACAGTCCAGACATTCGTCATGAAGCGAACCTGTCCGATACCGATCTTGATGAGGATCGAGTTGATAGGGCCGGTGTCCGCGAACAGCGTGAAGAACAACATGGCAAACGCCGAAGCCATGATCAGGTTCGGCAGATAGATCACGCTCTTGAAGAAGCCTGCCGCCTTCAGACGAAGCTGCGGATCGGAGAACCACGCGCCCAGCAGCAGCGACAGGAGGATCTGCGGGATAAAGCCCAGGATCCACATGATCATTGTGTTCGTGAAATAGGTCAGCAGCTCACCGTTCGAGAGCAGCGCCTGGAAATTCGCAAGCCCGACAAAATTCGGGCCGATCTGTGTCAGACCGGAGCGATAGTTTTCAAAAAAGCTGTTGTAGACCGTTGAGATCAACGGAATCAAAGAAAAGATGATATAAGTGACCGTAAACGGGATCAGAAAGATATAACCCCATTTGTTGTAGCTTACTACTTTGCTTTTTTTCTGCTTCATAGTATGCCTCCCTCTTTTTCCTTTCCTGCAAAGCTCGCAGCAAATCTCTGCACTTCCTGCTTTTCAAAAATAGAAAATGCCCCCGGCACAGGAAAACTGATGCCAGCTCTGCAGCACTGATACAGCAGGAAACTCTGCAAATATTACTTTGTCAAAGAAGCCATGCCTGCCTGAGCAGGCATGGCCCTTTCACCATTTCACTTAAGACTTGTGTCTGAAGTTATCTTCGTATGCTTACTCCACAGCCGGAACATCCGCCGCAGTCAGCTCCGGATACTTCTCAAGTACGGAGGTGTTGAACAGGTCAATCGCCTCTTCAAGAGTAGCATTGCCGTCGAAGTAGTTGTTCATAGCGGTCTGGAAGCTCTCTGTGCAGCCCTGATCGTAGTTGCAGATGTTGCTTCTGTCGATCGTGCTGATGCCCTCGAGGAAGATCGGGATCGGGTTCTGCCCACCAAGGATCGCATCGCCGAAGCTGTCGTCCGCAGCAAGCTCTTCCATAACGGTCGTGTTGTTCACGAAGTCACCCTTTACAGTAGCGATCTCTTTCATAACGTCTGCATCGCAGGTAAGCTTCTTCATAATGTCAGCAACGAGCGTCGCATTGTCCGTGCCAGCCGCGCCGCAGATCCATGTGCCGCCCCAGGAGAACGCCTGCGGGCCCTTTGTAACTGCCCAGCCGCCGTTGATACCAACGCTGCCTTCAGCGTCGCCAGCCATGGAGAAGTCGAAGAACCAAGCCGGTCCGAAGTAGCAGAATACATCGCCATCCTCGTAGAAGCCCTTGCTCCAGTCATCGCTCCACAGACCTGCCGTCGTGGTGTAGCCGTTGTCAACCATCTCTTTGGACATGTTCACCCAGTTCATGATGTTCTCGTCGATGTTGATCTTGCCATCCTCGACCCACTTGCTGGAAACATTGTCAGAGAATACACGGAAGCTGTCAGCCGCGCCAGCGGTCATCTTGTAGCCAGCCTCTTTCATCGTAGCAGCCGTAGCCAGGAACGTATCCCAGTCAGCTACTGCAGTCTGAACGGTCTCCGGATCGTCAGATCCGAGCACTTCCTTAGCGATGTCTCTTCTATAGATAAGAGCCGCCGGAGCTGCCTGCCAGGAAAGGCCCTTCAGAACGCCGTCCGGATCTGTCGCCAGATCTTTTACGTACTGATACTGATTCGCGGTATCCTCGTCCGTAATGCCAAGGTCTGCAACCGGAAGAGCGAACTCAGAATCCGTATACTTCAGGATGTAGTCAGCCTCAACCAGGAACATATCGATCTTGTCATCTGCAGCGGCGTCAGCCTGAGCCAGCAGACCCTCGTCCAGAGCGTTCTGGTAAGCGTTGTCTGTGGTCGGGGTAACGTTCCATACTACGTCAACATCACCGATCTTGCCATGTGTGTCGTCAACCTTCTCGTATCCCGGATAGTGGTCTACCAGTCTCTCCTGGAACTCAGTATTCCATACACGGATGTTGAGGACTTTGCCTTCCTCTTCTGCGTTCACAGCCGTAGCCGGAACGATGGTCGCAGCAACCATAGCGGTCGCCAGGATCATGGATAAAGCTTTTCTTTTCATTCTTGTTTTCCTCCTTGAATTTGTTGTAAAGCTTTATGTAATTAGTTACAGTTACAGCGAATTTCTCACGAAATCGTTTAACTGCACTAAATATACATCAGATTGTGCAATATTTCAATAGAAAATTTGTCCCTTTTATACATTTTGACATATTTCACAATTCTTGTCCCAAAAATGTAGAAAAGTTACTTTTTCACAGCCGGTTTTGCCCTGTTTTTCGGGCAATATCCGTTTTGTTCAATATGTCTAAACCAGCGCTTTCACCGATTCGCCCGGCACCAGCTCGCCCGGCACCAAAATCTTCTCCGCCAGCGTGGTCCTGGGATTCTCGATCAGGCTGATCAGCTCCTCCGCCGCCCGCCGTCCGATCACCCGCGTGTCCTGGCGAACCGTAGTCAGCCGAGGCTCGAGCACCTGGGAGAGCGTGATCCCGTCGTAGCCGACGACCGATACGTCCTCCGGGATCCGAAGGCCTCTCGCCTGCACCGCCCGGATACAGCCGAGCGCCGAGAAATCGTCCGGGCAGATGATGCACGTCGGCGGATCCGGCAGATCCAGGAGTTCGCCCGTCTGGCGCTGCGTCTCCACCGTGTCGCGGTACGCCGCCTGCCGCACATACTCCTCCGACGGCTCGATCCCGTGATCCGAGAGCACCCGGTAAAAACTGGTGAGCCTGTCCCGCGTCGTCGAGGAATCAAAGCCGTGAATGTACGCGATCTTCCGGTGTCCCTTTCCGCAGATGTACTCCATCAGCTCCCGCATTCCGCGCACATTGTCCGAGGCCACCGAGGTCCGGCCGTCAAACACGTAGTCGATCGTGACGACCGGCAGATCGCTGCGGATCAGATCCTGCGTCTCCGGCGTGTAGAAATCGATGCACGCAATCACGATGCCCTCCAGCCCGCGGTACCGGCAGCGCTCATAGTAGCCCCTGCCAAGACTTGACCGGGACATGTTGCTGTTCACGAAGGTGATGTCGTAGCCCTTCGCCTCCGCCGTCACCTTGAAGCTCTCGATGATGCTGCTGAAATAGTCGTGCGTCAGGCCGCTCTGCGCTTCATCCGCGAACAGGATCCCCAGATTGTACGTGCGCTTCGTCTTCAGCGCGCGCGCCGACAGGTTCGGCAGATAACCCATGCGCCTGGCAGTCTCCTTGATCTCCCGGCGCTTCTCCTGTCCGACGTCGCTGTAGCCGTTCAGCGCCTTGCTGACCGTCGCCACCGAAACGCCGCACGCCTTTGCCACGTCCTTCATCGAAACCATAGTATCTTCTCCATTATATAATATGTAGTGTCTGCTTCTTGTGCGAAAACGTTTAAGTCAGTGTCTTATTATAGTATAAGCCCGTCAAAAACTCAATGCTTTCTTTGCCTTTTGCCGCCTTTCATGCACATATTTTCCGTTTTGTCTAATTTTCGGCTTTCTTTTTTGTCTATTTCTACCTAATTTTTTCGATTTCCTTTCTATTGATTTCCATATAAAAATAGGATATACTGAATGCATTAAGGCTCGTCCGAGCCACGTAAACGTTTTCTTTACAAAGCACACATACATAAAAGGAGAACAGCTATGAAATTTGGTTATTTCGACGACGCGCACAAAGAGTACGTCATCACCACACCCAAGACCCCGCTGCCCTGGATCAATTACCTTGGCAGCAACGATTTCTTTTCCCTGGTGTCCAACACCTGCGGCGGCTACAGCTTCTACAAGGACGCGAAGCTGCTGCGTATCACGCGCTACCGCTACAACGACGTTCCGTACGATTCCAACGGCAAATACTACTATATTAAAGAGAATGGCACCGTATGGAATCCCGGCTGGCAGCCGACGCAGACCGAGCTCGACAGCTACGAGTGCCGCCACGGCATCGGCTATTCCCGCTTTACTTCCACGAAAAACGGCCTGAAAGCCGATCTGCTGAACTTCGTTCCGTTCGACGCGACCTGCGAGGTCAACCAGCTCACCGTGACGAACGACACGGACGCCGAGAAAAAGTTCCAGATCTTCTCCTACGTGGAGTTCTGTCTCTGGAACGCGACGGACGACATGACGAACTATCAGAGGAACTTGAGCACCGGCGAGGTCGAGGTGATCGGCTCCACGATCTACCACAAGACCGAGTACCGCGAGCGTCGGAATCACTATTCCTACTTCTCGGTCAACACGCCGGTGGACGGCTTCGACACGAGCAGGGACGCGTTCCTGGGCGCTTACCGTCCGGCGGCTAATCCGGTCGTCGTAGAGAGCGGCAAGTGCACCGGCTCCGTCGCGAGCGGCTGGTACCCGATCGCGAGCCATCAGATCGATGTGACGCTGGCTCCGGGCGAGAGCAAGAGCTTCGTCTTCGTGCTCGGCTACGCGGAGAACCCGCAGGACGAGAAGTTTGAAGCGCCGAACGTCATCAACAAGCGCCCGGCGCAGGCGCTGCTCTCCCGCTTCCAGACGACGGAGCAGGTGGCGGAAGCGTTCAAGGCGCTGAACGACTACTGGAACGAGCTGCTCGCGAAGTACACGGTCAAGTCCTCCGACGAGAAGCTCGACCGCATGGTGAACATCTGGAACCAGTACCAGTGCATGGTAACCTTCAACATGTCCCGTTCCGCTTCCTATTATGAATCCGGCACCGGCCGCGGCATGGGCTTCCGCGATTCCTGCCAGGATCTGCTCGGCTTCGTGCATCTGATCCCGGACCGCGCGAGAGAGCGTATCATCGACATCGCCTCCACGCAGTTCGAGGACGGCAGCGCGTACCATCAGTACCAGCCGCTCACGAAGAAGGGCAATCTCGACATCGGCAGTGGTTTCAACGACGATCCTCTCTGGCTGATCGCGGGCACGGCTGCTTATATTAAGGAAAGCGGCGATATGTCGATCCTCGACGAGATGGTTCCGTTCGACAACGACGAGTCCAAGGCTGCTCCGCTCTTTGAGCACCTGACCCGTTCCTTCAACTATATTACGACGCACAAGGGACCGCACGGCCTGCCGCTCATCGGACGCGCAGACTGGAACGACTGCCTGAACCTCAACTGCTTCTCCGACACGCCGGGCGAGTCCTTCCAGACGACAGGCCCGTCCGAGGGTCCGGTGGCTGAGTCCGTGTTTATCGCCGGCATGTACGTCAAGTACGGCCGCGAGTACGCGAAGCTCTGTGAGCTGCGCGGTGAGTCAGACAAGGCTGCTGAGGCGCTGAAGCATGTGGACGAGATGTACCAGGCCACGATCACCGCGGGCTGGGACGGCGAATGGTTCGTCCGCGCGTACGACGCATCCTCTCAGAAGGTCGGTTCCAAAGAGTGCGAGGAGGGCCAGATCTATATCGAGCCGCAGGGTTTCTGCGTGCTGGCGGGCATCGGCGTCGAGGAGGGCCTTGCAGTCAAAGCTCTGGATTCCGTCAAGGAGCGCCTCGATACCAAGTACGGCATCATGATCCTGCAGCCGGCCTACACGAAGTATTACCTGAACCTAGGCGAGATCTCCTCTTATCCGCCGGGATACAAGGAGAACGCTGGCATCTTCTGCCACAACAATCCGTGGGTATCCATCGCGGAGACCGTCGTCGGGCGCGGCAGCCGCGCGTTTGAGATCTACCGCAAGACCTGCCCGGCTTATCTGGAGGACATCAGCGAGATCCACTGCACCGAGCCGTACGTCTACTCCCAGATGGTGGCGGGCCGCGACGCCTACTACCACGGCCAGGCGAAAAACAGCTGGCTGACCGGTACGGCGGCGTGGACCTTCGTCAACGTCTCCCAGCACATCCTCGGCGTACAGCCGCAGTACGACGGCCTCGGCATCGACCCGTGCGTGCCGAAGGGCTTCGGAGACTTCAAGCTGACGCGTAAGTTCCGCGGCGCGGACTATGAGATCGAGGTGCAGAATCCGGACGGCGTCGAGAAAGGCGTGAAGAATCTGATCGTGGACGGCAAGGAAGTGCCCGGCTGCGTCGTTCCGTTCGAGGAAGGCAAGAAATCTTATAAGGTTACGGTTGTCATGGGTTAGTCCTCTGCCGAACCGTGTATTTTAAAAATCAATGCTGTGAAATGTGTCATTTTTGTGATGCTTTCACAGCATTTTTTTACACTTTTTGTTGTCAAGTTATTGACTTTCTGTTAAATATCGGATAATATTTTAAAAAGGATTTAATCAAATTGTAATTTTTACAGCTTGATAGTAAGGGGTAATCATCTATGAAAAAACACAAAACACTTCTACTTCTCTCTGTGACCGGGATGCTTGTCGCAGCCTTTCCTGCTGCTTCCGCAAACGCCGCCTGGACAGACACTGCGAACGGGAAAATGTACACGCAGGATGCACAGCCCGGCTATTTGACGGGCTTACAGAAGATCGGAGACTATACCTATTATTTCAATGAGAAGGGCATCATGCAGACCGGCTTCCAGGTGATTCAGAATCTGAAGTACTTTTTTAATGCAGACGGTCAGCTCCAGTTCGGTCAATTCGTCGCGCCCGACGGAAAGACCTACTACGCCTCCACGACCTACGGCGGCGCGCTTCTCACGAACACCTGGCACGGGAAGTATTACTATCAGGCGGACGGATCCATGGCCGTGAACACCGTGATCGACGGCAAACAGATCGGACCGGACGGACTCGTCATCGGCACAGTCCAGATTGGCGGCGGCTGGGTCACCAAGGGCGGAAAAAAGTACTATTACAACGCTGACGGTACGAAAGTCACCGGACAGATCTATCTCAACGGCAACATCTACTATTTGAATCCCTCTACCGGCGCGTTGCAGAAAGGCTGGTTCAAGGTCAAAAAGAAGTATTACTATGCAAAGTCTGACGGCGCGCTTCTCACCAACGCATGGAAGGATGGGAAATACCTCCTCAGCAACGGTGCTGCCGCCACCGGTCGTGTTGACATCAATGGAAAGACCTATCTGTTTGATTCTACCGGCAAGGGACGCAGCGGCTGGCTCAAATACAAGAAGGCATATTACTACTGCGTCAACGGCGCTGTACAGAAAAACAAATGGATCGACAATAAAAAGTACTATGTGCTGGATTCCGGAGTAAGAGCTTCCGGATGGGTGACGATCAAAAATACAACTTACTATTTTGACCCCAAAACCGGCGCCAGAAAGACCGGCTTTATAAAAGACGGCTCTACGCGCTACTATCTCAACAGCAAGGGCAAGCTGAGCAAAAATACCTGGCTCTCCGGGAAGAAGTATTATGCCACCGCCAGCGGCGCTCTGGCGACCGGGCTGCAGAACATTGACGGCTCCATTTACTTCTTCAAGAAAAAGACTTGCATCAAGATCGCCAACAAAAAGAAGACCGTGAACGGCAACACTTACTACTTCAAGAAAGACGGTTCGGCCGCGGTGAACACCTGGGTGAAGCTGAAGTCCAAATACTACTATTTTCTGAGCAACGGCGTGATGGCGAAGAACCAGTGGGTCGGCGAGTATTACGTCGGCGCGGACGGCGCCAGGACCAAGGATGTGCCCAAGGGAGGCGGCTGGCAGACCAAGGATGGCAAGAAATACTACTTCACTGCTCAGGGTGTCATGGCCACCGGCTGGCAGACTGTGGACGGAAAGAGCTACTATTTTGACAGCACCGGCGCGGCAGTGACCGGACTCCAGACGCTCGACAACAAGAAGTATTACTTCTATCCGGGCGGGGATCTCGCGGTCTCCACCACCATTGCAGTCGGCGCAAAATATTATACGATCGACTCTTCAGGTACGATCACTGCTGAAAATACCATCGTGATCGCAGGCAATTCCGTAGGCAGCCAGATCGTCAATTACGCGGTGCAGTTTATCGGCAATCCTTATGTGTATGGCGGCAACAACCTCACGACCGGCGTGGACTGTTCCGGTTTCACAGTGCAGGTGTTTGCACAGTTTGGCATCAAGTTGATGCGCGTGGCAGACGATCAGATGAAAGGACCTTCCACCGCTTACATCAATCAGGGATACAAGAAAGCTATTCCGGTAGATTACAGTAAGGTCGAGAATTTATTGCCCGGCGACCTCATCTTCTACGGTGCCAACAATTATGCCTCACATGTCGGTATCTACATGGGCAACGGACAGATCGTACACGCGAGCAACTCCCAGCCATACCCGCTGGGCGGAATCAAAATCTCGGATTACGATTATCAGAAACCAATCGGCGTCGTACGGTACTGGTCATAACGATCCCAGAGATTCGGCTGTATTATCATGGCAGCATAAGAACAGCTCCCGCAGGATTCATATTCTGCGGGAGCCTTATTTTTTCTTTGCAGGTATTTCTTTCTTCTGAAATCTTTATGCCTTAAGTTGCATCTGCAAGGCAGTCTATTCTGATTATTCTGACTTTTCTCGAAATATACAACAAAACTTGTTTGTCAAGCCCTCAGAGGAACTTTTCATGAGTCTGTCCGATTTTATCAGTTTCCACAAAACGTTCGTTCTTGAAAAAAACTATGTAAACCAATTGTGTGTTTGCTTTTTTTGTGGACAATGTGGATAACTTGGTGTATAAGTACGCTTTTTCGGAATTTCCGTCTTCAACGAATGTGGATAAACTGCAAATTTTCTGTCGCTTTATGTCACTTCAAACGGAACAGCCTTTTTAAAATTTGTGCAGATTTACACTCGTTTCACGTTTTCGAACATATAATCTGCAAAATCTTCTTCAAAATTTTCAGATATATCTCTGTAATTGCGCGACATTTTTTGGCGCTTCTACAAATCCGTTTTCAGATACGATACGAAGCGATTCCCTGCCTGCTCGAACAACGTCTTGCTATCCTGCGGACCGTAGAAATAGGTCTCTGTCTCGCCCGGCTTGAGCAGGATCGTGTTGCCGAAGTCATCATATCCGGTAATGATGACGACTCCGTCCGGCGTCGCCGCCAGCACCGGCTGTCCCTGTCCAACGAAATACAGCACCTGCTCCAGCGTACAGCCGCTCAAATTGACTACATCCTTGCCAAGCGCCGCCTCCAGCGTCTCGATGTCCATCGTCCCGCTTGTCACGACTTCCGGTATGTTTTCCACCTTAATCTTGCTGGATTCCGCGCGGTTGCCTCGCTCCCAGACAAACTCCTTGGCGTGGTTGATGACTACGCCCACCTTCTCGTCCGCCCGGCGGATCGCCTCCGCAGCCGTCGGCCACATGCTCTCCATGCTGCCGCCTGCATAAACATAATACAATTTCTCCCGCTCTGTGTTTCCGGGGATCTCAATCTCGCGCTGATCGTCATGTACCAGAACGCGGCTTGTCACCACCTGCGGATTCTCATCCGTAATGCCTGTCCCGACGCGCAGCAGGATCGTCGTCTGTTTTGCCCCCTCTTCCTGCGTCGCAACACCATAGACTACATCCTCCTCTGTATTCATTCCCACGATCTGGTCCTCCAATGTCTCCGCGTAGCCCAGACCGGTCTTAACCACCCTGGTCAGCTTCAGGACATGATTGACCTGCTCTGCCTGTGTCACATATGCCTGCGGCGCTTCATAGGTCATCAGCTGTTCGCCGTCCCCATTCACGATCACGAGCTGATACATCGGAAATGTCTCGCTTCCCTCGTCCAGATCGATGATATCCGAGGCGAGCGCCAGCCCATACACCAGATCTTCGCCCATATACGCCACCGGCCGTATCCTCTCGTCTTCCCTACAAGTCACCTCACGGACCGAGCCGCTTTCAAAGTCCATCGTATAGAGCGTCTGCGAGCGATATCGTTCACCTTCTTTGAGCCAGCTGAAATAACGATTTGACTCAGAGCTTATAAAGCAGCCGGTCTTCACGCCGTCGATCACGTGCGTGTATTCCCGCTGCCTGAGATCGATCCGGTAGACAATACCCTCCAGAAGGATGTAGCAGGCGGAGCGGTCGTTTGTGACATAGGCGAGCGCATCGATGTCCAGCTTCAGCATATCGTAGGCCTCCATCGTCTCGACAAACAGAATCTCCTCCACCGTGGAGGATGCTTCCTCGTAGAAATAGATGCCGATTCCGTTCTGGCCTTCCCGCCTGCCGCGGTTCATGTAACCGGACACCGCAAACCAGATATCCCCGGACTCGTCCACGCGCAGGATCTTGATATTGTTGCGCGCGTAGAAGTCACGGTAATCCATGTTCTCCTGCTGCGGGAAGCCAAACACGCGCACAAGCTGTCCGCCGTTCACCCGATAAGCCCACAGCTCATTCTCCTGCACAAAGGCAACCACTTTTTTCTGCTCGTCAAACGCGTACTCCACATTCGGATCCGTGATACCGAGACAGATCCCCTCCGGCTGCAGCATCGTACCTTCTGTCTGAAACACCTCGTCCGTCGTGCGCGTGAAGTCCAGCAGGAAGATACGCGTGTCCGTATAGCGCAAACGGTAAAATTCATTCACGTTGTACACTTCGTTCACACCCTGCTGATTTACCGCGGAGATACGGTACTCCAAGACAAAGGACGCCGTCGTCCCATTGATATCCACAAGGCTCGGCGTAGGCTTATAGTAGATCTGCGGATTCAGCTCGCCCCACATCAGCTGCGCGACTGTATCGTGAATGTTCATCGAGGCAAGCGTTTGCGACTGTCCCGTCGACTCGTCCGGCTCCACGACCGCGCCAAGCGCGTTCTGATCCGTCTTATAGACGCATTTCTCATAGAATCCGCTCACAAAGTCGAGATACGCGTCCAGATGAAGCCCGTCCTCCAAAAGCAGCCTCGTATAAAAATAAATGTCTCTGCCTCCCACGGTCACCTGCAGCTTAAGAATATACTCTTGCTCCAACAGCATCTGGTTCTGGAGCTGAAGCGTCGCGGCAATGTATCCGTCCTGCTCTTCCATACGGATCACGTTCGTATTCTCGAGTGAATCCAGACCGTCCAGCGTCAGCACCTCATAGGATACACTCTCAATGTTCGTGCCGAAGGGCTGGATCCGAATATCCAGCAGATGGTCATCCGAGAGCACCGTCACCGTGTCGCGGATATATTCCACGTCCATCTCCTGCGTATATCCGTGCAGACAGTTGTAGTTGACGCCGTTTTTGCACATATAGACAAGAGGAAACGTCGAACTCTCCATGGCTTCCGCCGTGCTTGGCGCGGTCTGGTTGATCATGCGGCTGAAGCTGATCAGCGCGACGACAAAGACCACGCTCAGAACAACCGCCCGCACTATGATATTCTTTATCCGAGCTATCGTATCATGCATAAGAATACGCTCCGTCCCAAGGTATTTTTGCTCATTTATCTACACTATACCACTAACCGGCGGAAATGGCAAATGCAGCCGCGCTCCGGACTGCGGCGTGTCGTCTTCTCCGATGATGCATTTCCTGCAGCAAAAGCACCCGCGCAAGATCCCGTACCGGACTTCTTCCGTATCCATCCGGATCCCGATACTGCATCGCCAGCACTTCCTCCGACTCCTGCCTGGCTTCTTCCGGAAACCGGTCTTTCACCTGCCCGAAGATGCGCTCCCCGATGCGGTATATCGTCGTCCGATCCGGACATTCGTCATACATCGGGCTCCCTTCGTATTCCATCTTATCGCACTCCTCTTCGACATAAGGCAGCAGCAGCTTCGCAGCGGCGGGATACATGGATTGCAGCCTGCGGAGATCCCGTTCCTCCTCCTGCATCTCCTCCATACCTTGCCCTCCGCGCGGGATCGCCAGATACAACTGCTCCCTCTCCTCTGTATACGGCTCCGGAGCCCGGACGCTTTGCTCCTGCGTATCACATGCCCTGCACTCTCTCATCTCGAGATTCATCTCTTACCTCACAAGCGATTATCGTTCTATTTATTATATGCCCGGGTCTGCATGTTGCGAAAACAAAGAGTGCAAGTCCCTCCATCCCGAGAGTCTTGCACATTTTATGCACGGGTATGCGACTGTGAAACAGTTTTCGTTCTCAGTGTCGGTTCACATCGACCGCGGAGAGCTCAGCCAGTTCATACGCGATGTCGCAACGATACTTTTCCGCAGATTTCCGGAAATTCTTGCGGATCCGCTCTGCCACGCCTGTCCCGGACTCGTAGGAGCAGGTCGGCAGGATTATGATGAACTGCGTCGGGCTGTAGCGGGAGATCACATCGCCCGCGCGGAGAGAAGCACAGATCACTTTTTCGAGTGCGTCCACTGCCTTCCCGAGCATAGTCTCTCCACTCTCCTCCGCAAAACCGCCGCTCTTTGGCTGCACAGTCAGCATAAGGAGGTACACTGCGATTCCCAGCCGCGTGACCCGACGCGCCTCCACGCGATAAATCTGCCGGAATACGGAATACTCGCACAGATACGCTCCCTTCGGATCCTCGTGCTCTCTCGTCTCTTCGACCAGAGCGGCAATGCTTGAAGTGGAACCCCCACTCTCGCGCAGCAGACTCTGATAAATCTCCCGGATCCGTCCGGAAAGCCGGATCCCCATATTGTTGTAAAAAAGCTTGGCAGCTCTCTCATAGTGCGCTGCGGCAAGCTTGTACTTTTTCTGCCCGCGCAGGCTTTCAAGCATCCGGCAGTGGATCTCCTCATCGTATGCCTCCACTGCAAGCGCCTGATTGCAGAGCTGCTCCAGGAGGTTCCATTTTTCCTCTTCCTTATAGATCGCGCACAGCGTCTTGACGATGTCCATGTAAAGCGACTGATACCAGATCGTCTTTGAAAGGATCCACGGCTCCTCTGCGATCCGCACAGAAATATTGCCCTGATAGCAGGCAATCGCCTCCTCGCAGAGTCTTTTTGTCTCCCCATCTCTTCTCGATCCATGCACCTTCTCAGCCAGCGCCTCAAAACGTTCATAATCTGTCTCAACCGGAATCTCAGGATTCCACTGGTACGCTCCCTGAAACGTGCATATGTACTGCTCGTCGCCAAGCTCTTTCATGATCGTGCGCAGCCGGTACATAAGATTCTTTAGAGCCCCCTCGGGGCGTCTTGTGTCGTCCTCCCAAAACACCTCGATCAGGCGCTGATGCGACAGAACGGAATCCCGGTTGACGATGATGTACGCCAGCATGCGCGTGAGCTTCTTCGAGTGCAGCGTCTCCTCATTGATCGACTTTCGACCGTCTGTGATTGTAAATTTTCCGAATAACTGTACCTTTACCGCCATAGCCTCACTCTGCCGCCCATCCCTGGCGACATACCCCTATCACGAACGCGGGATGACATCCACTTTCCCGCAGCCTGTTCGGTCACAAAAAAACTATTTACTTGTATTATACACGATTAATCAATATTTTGCGAGACAATTTCGTGACACATAAAAATCTTTCTTACTCCAGAATCAACTCGTCGACCGTCACAAACTCATATCCTTTCCCTTGGAGCGCGTCCACGATCTGAAGTGCCGCCTCCACAGAAGACTTGTAATAATCGTGCAGGAGAATGATGTCGCCATCCTGCACGTCCTCCAGCACCCGCCGCACGATGTCCGACACGTTCTTCGTCGTCCAGTCCTTCGGATCAACGTCCCAGAGCACCGGGATCATCACAAAAGAGCATTCCAGGTCCTTCTTCCACTCCCCGAACGGCGGGCGGACAAATTCCGTGTCTTTTCCGGTCAGCTCCCGCACAAGCGCGCTCGTCTTCTCGATCTGCTCGCAGGCGGCCGTCCTGTCCATCTTGCTGATCCTGGCATGGTCGTAGGTATGGTTCCCAATCAGATGTCCCTCCTCGTCCATGCGCCGGATCACATCCTCGTTGCCCGGGATATTTTTCCCGATCACGAAAAAGGTCGCCTTCGCGCCGCGCTCCTTCAGACCGTCCAGCAGCTCCTCCGTATAAAAAGGGTGCGGTCCATCGTCGAACGTCAGCGCCACGCGCTTTTGCTCCGCTGTATCGCCCGGCTCCGTCTCCGATACGCCATTCGATTCTGTCTCTGACGCGTTATTTGACCCCGTCTTCGATATGCCCTTTTCCGACGTCCTCGCTTTTTTCCCATTCATCTGGACTGCCGCCGGAATCTTCTCCCCGGCTCCCACAGCTGAATTGTTCTTCACGATCCCCGTATAAGCAGAAGAGGCCAGAATTGCCGCAAGTCCCCAGAAAAACAGGGAGCGCGCAATTCTGGCTCCAAATCCCGCAAACAGGCCGTTTCGGCCCGATCTTTTTTTATCGCCATTCCCGACTTGATCCGCTCTCATATCGCACCCGGTGTTTTTCTTTCATTATATGAAAGCGGTCCGCATTCCATGCGTTACGGTTCGTCCTCCGGCTCCCCCGTACTCTCTGCCCCGTCGGATGCAGCTTCTTCCAAAGATGTTTCCGCCTGATCTTCCGCACCTTCCGCCGGCGTACTCTCCGGCAGGCTCTGTAGCTCCGGCTCTGCAGACGCCTTCTCCGTCCCCGCCTTGTCTGCCGCAGCTCCGTCCTCCGTCTCTTCCTCGCTCACGCCAAGATATTCGTCGTGGAAGCGCTTCTTGAGAAATACGCTCGCCACATAGACCAGAGCGCCGGTCATGCTCGTCAGGCTCATGATGAAGTAGAGCAGGCCGCCCAGACCGACCGCGTCAATCAAAGCATAGATATAATAGGAACGTTTCTGCGCATCCGTCTTGTCCGCGAACTGGTGAAGCCAGATCACCGGCAAAACATCAACGACGATCCAGTACAGACCCAGAATCACACCGGCTCCGATTGGAAACCAGACGGTGTTCATCTTCTTTGTCGCTACAAGGACGATCAGCAGAATCGCCAACAGCGCGATAACACCAACTGTCAGCAGTGTAAGTCTGTTTTTGATCTTTTTCTGCTGCTCCTCTGTCATATCCTTCTCTCCTTCCATCGCGCCGCAGTCTCCGAAGCGGAAGCGGCATAGCCCTTATCCTTATCGTCAGAGCCAAAAGCGACACAGCCTGTATATCCTTGTCATCAGAATCGGGCGCCGCACACGTCATCAAACCGTTTAGTTATAATACATACTGCTATCACTCAGATCAGCGGTCACACAAGCGTCACTCTGCAGAACTTCTTCTTTCCGCGGCGCAGTACGATGCCATCGCCGGAGAGCTTCTCTTCCGCCACGACTGCCTTCACGTCCGTCACTTTGTCTCCGTCCACGGACACGCCGCCCTGCTCAATCGCACGGCGTCCGTCCGAACGCGACTTTTCAAGTCCGGTTTTTACAAGCAGTGAGATCACATCGACCGCGCCGTCCGTCAGATCAGCTTCTGATATCTCTACGACCGGCATATTTTCCGTATTTCCGCCGGAGAACAGCGCGCGCGCGCCCTCCTGCGCCTTCTTCGCCTCTTCCTCGCCGTGCACCAGGCTCGTCAGCTCGTAGGCCAGGATCTCCTTCGCCTGGTTGAGCTGGCTGCCCTCCCACTTGTCCATCTCGTCGATCTGCTCAAGCGGCAGGAAGGTCAGCATCCGCAGACATTTGAGCACGTCCGCGTCCGCCACGTTTCTCCAGTACTGGTAGAAGTCAAACGGGGACGTCTTGTTCGGATCAAGCCACACGGCGCCGCTCTGCGTCTTGCCCATCTTCTTGCCCTCGGAGTTGAGGAGCAGCGTGATCGTCATCGCGTAGGCGTCCTTGCCGAGCTTGCGCCGGATCAGCTCCGTGCCGCCGAGCATATTGCTCCACTGGTCGTCGCCGCCGAACTGCATGTTGCAGCCGTACTTCTGGAACAATGCGTAGAAATCGTAGCTCTGCATGATCATGTAGTTGAACTCGAGGAAGCTAAGCCCCCGCTCCATTCTCTGTTTGTAGCACTCCGCGGTCAGCATGCGGTTGACCGAGAAATGCGGGCCCACCTCGCGCAGCACGTCCACGTAATTCAGATCCAGCAGCCATTCAGCGTTGTTCACCATCAGCGCCTTCCCGTCCGAGAAATCGATGAAGCGGCTCATCTGTTTCTTGAAGCAGTCGCCGTTGTGCTGGATCGTCTCCTTCGTCATCATCTGGCGCATGTCCGTCCGCCCGGACGGGTCTCCGATCATCGCCGTGCCGCCGCCGATCAGCGCGATCGGCTTGTTCCCGGCCTGCTGCAGGCGCTTCATCAGACACAGCGCCATAAAATGCCCCACGTGCAGGCTGTCCGCTGTCGGATCGAAGCCGATGTAGAACGTCGCCTTGCCGTTATTCACCAAATCTCTGATCTCTTTCTCGTCTGTCACCTGGGCGATCAGCCCGCGAGCCACCAGCTCGTCATAAATCTGCATCTTTCCGTTTCCTCCTTGTCTTCGTTCCGCGGGAGATACTATGTTTTATTATGCAAAAAACTCCCGCCCTACTTCTCATAAGGACGAGAGTCAGATCCCGTATTCCCTTCACAGCTTTGTCCCAAGTATAACGGCTCGTCCCTGCTTTGTCAAGAAAGCATTGACAATATTTTTTATTCCTTATACAATAGCAAGTGCCGCTATTCTACATAATTTTCTGCAATTTTTCAGGCGGCATTCCGGCGATGGCCGATCTGAGCGGCAACTGATCTTTCTCTTAAGACATTTTTCCTACTATTAAATAGTATAAAGAAAGGGGCTTCGAATAATATGGCAACTGAATTTACTGAAACGCCGAGAGAAGAGAATAAGATGGGCGTCATGCCGATCCCAAGGCTGCTTTTCACGATGTCGCTTCCGATGATCCTCTCGATGCTCGTGCAGGCGATGTACAATGTCGTGGACAGCATCTTCGTCTCCCGCGTCAATGAGAACGCCCTTACAGCGGTGTCGCTCGCCTTCCCGATCCAGAACCTGATGATCGCGGTGGCCTCCGGCACGGGCGTCGGCGTCAACGCGCTGCTCTCAAGAAGTCTTGGCGAAAAAAATTATGAGCAGGCGAACAGGGCCGCAAACAACAGCATTCTCCTGACCCTTTGCAGCTACTTCGTGTTCGCGCTGGTCGGTATCTTCGGCTCGCGCCTGTTTTTCGCCGCGCAGACGCCGGACCCGCAGATCCGTGAATACGGCTTCCAGTACATGAGCATCATCTGCATTCTCTCGATCGGCGTCTTCATGCAGGTAAATATGGAGCGGCTGCTGCAGGCCACGGGTCTAACCTTCTACACAATGATCACGCAGGGCACCGGAGCGATCATCAACATCATCTTCGACCCGATCATGATCTTCGGTTACTTCGGTTTCCCGAAGATGGGCGTGGCCGGAGCCGCCGCCGCTACCGTGTTCGGCCAGATCGTCGCGATGCTCCTCGGGCTTTATTTCAACTTCCGCAAAAATAAGGAGATCGAGCTTTCCATAAAAAAGATGCGCTTCCACTGGCCTACGGTCAAGACCATCTATATAGTCGGCGTGCCCTCGATCCTGATGATGTCCATCGGCTCGCTCATGACGTTCTGCATGAACAAGATCCTGCTGATGTTCTCCTCGACGGCAGCTGCCGTGTTCGGCGTGTACTTCAAGCTCCAGAGCTTCTTCTTCATGCCAGTCTTCGGCATGAACAACGGCATCGTGCCGATCATCGCGTTCAACTACGGCGCGCGGCAGAAGAAGCGTATCACGGACGCCGTCAAGATCGGCTGCGTCGCGGCGTTCTGCATGATGATGCTCGGCCTGCTCGCGTTCCAGACGATCCCGGAGGTCCTGTTCGGCTTCTTCGAGGCGTCCGACGAGATGCTCTCGATTGGCTGCAAGGCGCTGCGCACGATCAGTTACAGCTTCCTGTTCGCGCCGTTCTGCATCGTGATCGGCTCCGTCTTTCAGGCGCTCGGCAACGGCGTGTACAGTCTGATCGTATCCGTCTGCCGACAGCTGCTGGTGCTGCTGCCCTGCGCGCTCGCGCTTGCCCTGACCTTCGGCCTCGACGCCGTGTGGTGGGCGTTCCCGATCGCCGAGATCATGTCGATCGCGGTATCGCTGATCCTGTTCCGGCGCATCTACCGCCAGAAAATTCAGCCGCTGGGGGAAATGTGAGACAAAAGTCCCCGGAGGTAGGGTCTCCGAGGACTTTCTATTCCCTTTTTTACGCGGCAGGGCTTAAGGCCGCAGGCTGATTGCTGACTATCAACACTCATATGTCTGGTCTCAGCGGAAACAATTCTCTTCTTCGTCGTACTCATAGTTTACCGCGCGCAGCTTTTCCTCCAGCTCCTCGCGCGGTATGCCAGCGCTCGCGCAGAAGTCGTCAAGCGTACCGTAGTTGTCGCGAAGCTGCGTGTTCACATAACTCAAGAGCATGATCGGATCCTGTGGTAAATTCATCGTCATCATCCGCCTTTCCGTTTCTATCATCTGATTTCTTTCTGAAAATGACTGTCACAAGACAGCGCACACATTACGCCTGCGTTTTTTCCACTTCCGCCGTCAGCTTCCCGTTCTTCACGCGGAACACGATCGTGTCCTCCATGCCGACCTCTCCGGAGAGGATCAGCCGGGCCGCCAGTGTCTCCACATTCTTCTGCAGATAACGCTTCAGCGGGCGCGCTCCGTAGACCGGATCGTAGCCGCCCTCGATGATGTAGTCTTTTGCGTCGTCGTCCAGTCGAAGACTTATTTCCTGGGCCTCAAGGCGCCTGTTCAGGTCGGCCACCATCAGATCGATGATATTGCCGATGTTGTCCTTCGTCAACGGCTTGAACATGATGATCTCGTCGAGGCGGTTCAGGAACTCCGGCCGGAAGCTCGCGCGGAGCTGTTCCATCACCATGTCCTGCGCTTCCTGACGAATACTGCCGTCCGGCTCAATGCCCTCAAGCAGGAACTGCGAGCCGATGTTCGACGTCATGATCAGGATCGTGTTCTTGAAGTCCACGGTCCGCCCCTGCGAATCGGTGATACGGCCGTCGTCGAGCACCTGCAGCAATACGTTGAACACGTCCGGATGCGCTTTCTCCACCTCGTCGAAGAGCACGACGGAATACGGCTTGCGGCGCACCGCCTCGGTAAGCTGACCACCCTCCTCGTACCCGACATATCCGGGAGGCGCTCCGATCAGGCGGGACACGGAATGCTTCTCCATGTACTCGCTCATGTCGATCCGCACCATATTCTGTTCATCGTCGAACAGGTTCTCCGCGAGCGCCTTCGCGAGCTCGGTCTTGCCGACGCCGGTCGGCCCGAGGAAGAGGAACGATCCGATCGGCTTGGTCGGATCCTTGATCCCGGCCTTCGAGCGCAGGATCGCCTCCGTCACCTTCTCCACGCCGTCGTCCTGCCCGATCACGCGTTTGTGCAGCTGCTCGTCGAGCGCGAGGATCTTCGCGCGCTCGCCCTGCGTCAGTTTCGACACCGGGATGCCGGTCCAGCGGGAAATGATTCTCGAAATTTCCTCCTCAGTGACGCTCTCGTGCACGAGCGACAGTTCGCGGCTGTTGACTTTTTCTTCCTCGATCGCCAACTGCTGCTGAAGCTTCGGCAGCTCACCGTACTGCAGCTCCGCCGCACGGTTCAGGTCGTACTCGCGCTGTGCCAGCTCGATCTCCTTGTTCATCGCCTCAATCTGCTCTCGGAGCACAGACAGATTCTCGACCGCTTTCTTCTCATTGTCCCACTGCGCTTTCTGCGAATTGAACTCGTCGCGCAGCTCAGCCAGCTCCCTCTGCAATGTCTCCAGACGCTCATGGCTCGGTTTATCGGTCTCTTTTTTAAGCGCGGCTTCCTCGATCTCCATCTGCATGATCCTGCGCTGCAGCTCATCGAGCTCCGTCGGCAGGGAATCCAGTTCCGTCTTGATCAACGCGCACGCCTCGTCCACGAGGTCGATCGCCTTGTCCGGCAGGAACCGATCAGAAATATAGCGGTGCGACAGTGTAGCCGCCGCCACCAACGCGCTGTCCGTGATCTTCACGCCGTGGAACACCTCATAGCGCTCCTTCAGACCACGCAGGATCGAGATCGTGTCCTCCACGGTCGGCTCGTCTACCATCACCGGCTGGAATCTCCTCTCCAGCGCCGGATCTTTCTCGATATATTTGCGATACTCATCCAGCGTCGTCGCGCCGATACAGTGCAGCTCGCCGCGCGCCAGCATCGGCTTGAGCATGTTGCCGGCGTCCATCGCGCCCTCGGTCTTGCCTGCGCCGACGATCAGATGCAGCTCATCGATGAAGAGAATGATCTCGCCCTCGCTCTTGCGCACCTCTTCGAGTACCGCTTTCAGCCGTTCCTCAAACTCGCCGCGGTACTTCGCGCCCGCCACAAGCGCGCCCATGTCGAGCGCAAAGATCTTCTTATTCTTCAGGCCCTCCGGCACATCGCCCTTGACGATCCTCTGCGCCAGCCCTTCGACCGCCGCAGTCTTGCCGACGCCCGGCTCACCGATCAGCACCGGATTATTCTTCGTCTTCCTCGACAGAATGCGGATGACATTGCGGATCTCCGCGTCGCGCCCGATCACCGGGTCAAGCTCCTGCTTGCGCGCCCGCTCGACGAGGTCCTGCCCGTATTTATTCAGCGTGTCGTAGGTCGCCTCCGGGTTGTCCGAAGTCACGCGCTGATTGCCGCGCACCGTCGAGAGCGCCTGAAGGAAACGCTCCTTCGTGATGCCGAACTCCTTCCATATCTCCTTCATCGACGGACTCGGATTGTTCAGAAGCGCAAGGAATAAATGCTCCACGGACACATACTCATCGCCCATGCGCTTCGCCTCGTCCTCCGCGCTGATCAAAACCTTGTTCAGGTACTGCCCCACATACGGATTCCCGCCGGAGACCTTCACCCGCGCGTTGATCGCCTGCTCGACTCTATTCTCAAAATATTCACGCTGAATCTCCATCTTCTCGATCAGCTTGCCGATCAGACTTTCCTCCTGCGTCAGCAGCGCGTACAGCAGATGCTCCTGCTCGATCTCCTGATTGCCTGCCTCCATCGCGATCTTCTCCAAATCATTGACCGCCTCGATTGATTTCTGCGTAAATTTACTGAAATTCATAAAGCCACCTCCTCATTTCCCCATGTTCCAACCGCACTATAACACACATTGTTAGCACTGTCAAGAGACGAGTGCTAATTAATTTCAAAAATTTTGTGAAGCCCAGGATTTGCGGGCTTCACAGCGGTCGCAACTTTTCATTTCCCCCATTTTTTAGGCTTACTACACCAATTTTACACCAATTGCATATACGTCTTCAAAGAATATCGGCATATTTGTCGAAAAACCAATTACTAAAATTTCAAATTAATACTACAAAATTCCACGAATTACAAATTCCCAACGCTTAATCACAGCACTCCTAAAAACTTTTTATGAAAATTTTATTATTTTAATTGTCATCCTCCTCGCTTTCTTTTCCCGAAACCTCAATTATATTTTCTCTCAATAAAACGCGATCAAAGTCGCTCTGATAGAGCCTATCCTGTTTTACCCGATACTTTTCAAACTCGCTCAAAGCATGTTCCTCCGCAATTTGGGCAGAGATGCTACCGGCATTCTCTAAAATGTCCTTTTTGCTCAAACGAAGAATTCCTTCAAACTGCTCCGACCAATCTTCCATAGTCATTGGGATATTTTCTTCTGCCCGCATTTCTGCCAAATCTAGATATGCATTGACAATTCTTGCCATAGCGGAAAGCTCCTGCTCTGTCAAATATTTTTTTGCAACCACAACATCAAATCTTTGTATTTTTCCATCTGGTGCATCTTTCCACGTTGTTAATCCCATATGCTCTTTTTCGCTGTCGGCTCGATGATAGATTACTTCGGCAGCAGTTTCTCCGTGAATAGCCCAATGTAGTTGATTTTGTACCCGTGCAAAGAACAGTCGGGTGGTAGCTGCATTTGAATCATAATCGACACTGGTAGCATAAATATCTGTAATCTTTTGATAAAATCTTCGCTCGGACAAACGAATTTCTCGAACACGTTGCAGCTGCTCTTCGAAATAATCTTTTGTCAAAATCGTCCCAAAATTTTTAAGACGTTCATCGTCCATGGCAAATCCCTTAACTGTATATTCTTCGATGATATGGTTCGCCCATTTTCTGAACTGAACGGCCCTCGGTGAATCAACTTTATTTCCAACAGCGATGATCGCGCTCAGATTATAGTGGTTCATCAAATAGTTTTTGCCATCGGAGGCAGTTATTCGAAATTTTCGAATAACTGATGCCTCATCTATCTCACCGTCCGCAAAGATTTTCTTTAAATGATAATTAATCGTATGCGTTTCCACATTATAAAGTAGCCCCATCATTTTCTGAGTGAGCCAAACGTTTTCATTATAGTAGACTGCATTTACATCGCTTTCGCCAGTTGCCGTAATAAAAGTCAAATATTCCGCCGCAGAAGACCTGACGATGCTGACCTCTTTTTTCCTCTTGCTCATACATTCCCCTCGATTTCCGCAGTAATCTTCGTTTTTTCTTCCCTCAGCGCTCACTCATGAGCAGCGATTTCTTCGATCTCCGCATTTAACTTTATGATGTCAAATTTCTCCTGCTTATCTTCCTGCTCCATATTTTTCAGCAAACGTAAAGTCTTCCGCTTTAATTATAGATAACTCCTCACGTCCCGGATTCTTAGTGTTTATCACTCGTCGTGCATGATTCATAATTAAATCATCATAAAGATTTCTTACTAATCTGCCATTTGCAAAGTTTTCATCCTTCGTTGCTGTCTGTTGCTCAAAATACAGATGAATTTTCTCCTTCACCTCGTCATCCAATACATAATCATTATTCCTACACATACATTTCTCTTTTTCATCAACTTCAATATTGTTTTTCAGCATCTATCTTCGCCTCTTTAAGCAATAGTGAAATAAATCGCTCTATCCGTACAATTCATTATTACATACACTTCCTCTATTTGCAATCCCCTACTAATCACATACCGATAAATTGTTCGAATTAAAGCCGCAGAAATCCCGGGAATCCGACTCTGCGGCATTTGACAGTATAAGATAAAGGCCGATTAACGCTAATAAGAGGCGAGTGCTAATTAATTTCAAAAAATTTGTGAAGTCCTTGTTTTTCGGACTTCACAGCGTTTGCAGTTTTCCTATTTCTCCGTTTTCACAACTTCCTTGAATAATCCTTGACATCAAATGAATTTCATAATGATGTCGGAAACAGCCTCCGGCGCAGATTTATTGACTTCATGCCCCGCGTCCGGAATGATGTGCAGCTCTGAATGCGGCAATAAAGCTTTCAGTTGTCTGGATGCCTTCAGGTTTGCATTGTCCTTTTCGCCGCAAACAATGCTTACCGGACAGACTATTTCGCCCAACTTATGGCTGAAATCCAACGATCGCATGGAATGTGATAACCGAATCGTGTCGCGCTTTGACAGACCCATGCTGTCAAAGGATTTGCCTGGCATAAGGCGGAATATAAGATTTTGAAGATCGATCAGCAAAGTTGGAACTTTATACTGCGCGCCGATCAGAATGAGGGCGGCTGCTTTGTCCGGATGCCGGATCGTATAGTCCAACGCCAGAATTGCACCGAAAGAAAGCCCGCAGAGCACAAACGGATCCGTCGTATCTTCGTAGCTTTTTTCAAATCCTGCTAAAATATTCGGATACGTAATATCTCCTTTTGTCAGTGAAAAAAGCTCCAGGCAATCCACATTAGGCAGCAAAGTGGAATCAATAACCGTCTGCCAATCTCGCGCTGTCTGCCCTAATCCGTGAAGGAAAACAACTTTCAAACCTTTACTCCCCTCAGAAAATATATTTTCAACCGCCAATCCCCGACATCAGAAACGGATAACCTCCGGCTCATGCGTAAAGGCACTGATGGTCGCCGTGGCATTCCTGAAATAGAACACCTGCGTATTGCCGTCGTCCGCAGCGTACATATTCTGCAGCGACAGATAAGCGTCGAGCATAGACTGCCTTGCCTCTACGCGATCGTCTTCGATCAGCTCTCCCGCGACGCGAATCCACTCGCCGTCCTTGAACGCGCATATCTCCGCCTTCGGATTCGCCATCAACTGCTTCGACACATCTTTCACCTTTCCGGTCTGAATGTAGAGCCTGCCCTCAAAGACATGCGCCGTACCGAACGGGCGCACTCTCGGTTGATCTCCATCCACCGTCGCCAGATAATATACCTCCGCATCCTTTAAAAATTTGACCACTCGTTCCATATGTAGTCCCTCCTAAAAGTTATTATTTCTGAACCAAGTTGGTTCAGTCAGACTGTAGACAAAGCTGGTGCCGGAGATAATCTCCGGCACCACTTTTCGATTCCATGACCGATTTTTATCCAGA